>NZ_JBVVPV010000013.1:0-144193 GCF_055811735.1 Mesorhizobium sp. WSM4850
GGCTCGACATTCGGGAAGAACTCGACGCCGGCGCCGTATTTCGAATAGGCAAAGCCGACACCGAACAAGAGGCCGACGGTGAGCAGAAGCACGGTGATGGGAAAGCGCACCGCCTGCTTGACCACTGCCATGTACCAGCCGTCGCGGTTGTCGCTCTCGTGATGCGGCGGCGCCTTGGCGAACAAGGCGCCAAGCGCCGGTGCAAAGACCAGTGCATAGAGCATCGAGGCCGAGAGCGTGACGATCAGCGTGATCGGCATGTATTTCATGAAGTCGCCGATGATGCCCGGCCAGAACAGCAGCGGCGAAAAGGCGGCGATGCGCGTCATCGTCGCGGCGATGACCGGACCGGCCATGCGCTTGGCGGCAAGCGCGAACGCCTCTGCCTTAGGCATGCCTTCGCTCATCCGCCGCTCGGCGAATTCGGTGACGATGATGGCGTCGTCGACCAGCATGCCGACCGCCAGGATGAGGCTGAACAGCACGATCATGTTGATCGTGTAGCCCATCATGGCCAACAGCAGGATGCCGATCAGGAAGGACGATGGAATGGCGAGGCCGATCAGCAGCGAGGCGCGGCCCGACAGCGCGTAGAGAATGACGATGAACACCAGGATCACGGCGATCATGACGTGGTTCTGCAGATCGCCGAGCAACTGGTTGACGAAGACCGATTTGTCCTGCGTGTAGGTGACGTGCATGCCTTCCGGCATGGTCTTTATGAAGGCATCGGACACGGCCCTCACCTGGGCGATCGTGTCGATCAGGTTGGAGCCGATGCGCTTCTTCACCTCGATGGCGATCGCCGGCTTGCCGTCGAGACGGGTCACCGTCTCGGCGTCCTTGAAGGTGGAGCGGACGGTGGCGATATCCTGGGCCTGCACCACGGCATTGGGGCCGGCGACGATCGGAAGCGCCGCCACGTCCTGTGGCGTTTCGATCAGCGACGGCACCTTGACGGCGTATTTGCCCTCGGACCCTTCAATGTTGCCGGCGGCGACAAGACTGTTGGAATCGCCGACCGCACCGATCAGCTGCTCGAGCTGCAGCCCGTAGGAAGACAGTTTCATCGGATCGATGACGACTTCGACGAGATCGTCGCGGGCGCCCTGCAGCGAGCCTTCCAGCACGCCAGGCACTTCCTCGATGCGGTCGCGCAACTCGCGCGCAGCCGTCGTCAGAACGCGCTCGGGCACCTCGCCCGACAGCGTCACGACAAGGACGGGGAACTCGGAGACGTTGACCTCGGAGACCACAGGCTCCTCGGCTGCCTGCGGCAGGTCGGCCTTGCCGTCCTGGACCTTGCTGCGCGTGTCCTGCAGCGCCGTCGCCAGATCCGTCTGCGGGTGGAATTCGACCAGCACATAACCGCCGCCCTGGAAGGCGGCCGAACGCATCTCCTTGAGCCCCTTGAGGCTCTTCAGCTTGGCTTCCATCGGCCGCAGCAGAAGGCGTTCCGAATCCTCGGGCGAGATGCCCTGATAGATCAGGCTGACATACATCATCGGAATCGGAACGTCGGGTTCCGCTTCCTTCGGTGTCGACTGATAGGCGACCGCACCGGCAAGGATGAGGAACACCAGCACCGAAATGGTCAGCCTGGCATTGCTGATTGCGAGTTTGACGATATCCATGATTACTGCGTCCCGGCCGTCGCTTCGCCCAGCAGCTTCTGAATGGTCGCCTGGTCGGCCTCGACCGGCTTGACCACTTCGCCTTCCTTCACCAGTTCCTGGCCGGCGACGATGATGCGCGCATCGGCAGGGATGCCGCCGAGCACCAGGCCGGTTGGCGTATCGTCGACCAGATCGATCGGGAAGAACACGACCTTGTTATCCTTGTCGACGGCGCGGATGCCGAGATCGCCCTTGTCGCCCAGCGTCACCACGGAGCGCGGCAGCATGACTGCGTCGGTCGGCTGCGCGCTCAGCGCGATCTCGGCGGTCATCCCGGCCGGAATGGTGCCCTCGGGGTTGGGGATTGCGATCTCGACCCGGAAGGTGCGGGTGGCGGACGAGGCGTCGCGGCTGATATAGCGCACGGTGCCCTCGACATTCTGGCCGCTGACCAACCGTACCTTCGCCTTGTCGCCGATCTTCAGATAGCCGAGATCACGCTCGCTGACCTCGCCGCGGGCGATCACAGGGTCGAGGCTCAGAATGGTTGCCACCTCGCCGCCCTGCATCACGGAACTGCCAAGCTCCACCGGCACCCGGTCGATGACGCCGTCGAACGGAGCCCTCACCTCATTGCGATCAAGCTGGGCTTGCATCGCTTCCAGCATCGACTGCGCTAAGGTCAGGGTGGAGCGAGCGTTGTCGAGCTGCAGCTTGGGCAGATTGCCGGTTTTCGCCAGCCGCGAGGCCGCATCGAGTTCGGCCTGACGCTGCGCGACAAGCTGCTTGGCGTTGCTGAGCGCCGAAAGCTTTTCCTCGGTGGCAAGCATCAGCACGAGGTCGCCCGTCTTGACGTGCTGTCCTTGCTTGACCGGCAGCTTGTCGATGATGCCGTCGACCCGGGTCGCCAGCACCGCGCGCTTGTCGGCTTCGGTCAGTCCGGAAATGCGGATGGCGCGCGCATAGGTACGCCTGGGCGGGGTTAAGATCGCGACGGTGCGCAACGGCGCCTTGGGCTGCTCTGCCTCAGCGGGCTTGGCCTTGCCGGCGTCAGGCGCCTTTGGCTGCTCGACCTCCCCCGCTTTGGGTTTGTCGGCGGCCGCGCTGCCGACGGACGAGAACTCGCCCGTCGCCATCCAGGCAGCGAACCCGACAAGCACAACAATGGCTGCAAGCTTGTGAAACCTGTACTTCGGCATCGTCATTTTTCCAGTGCGCGGGATTCGGCCAGGCCGCGTCTTGTAACTCGGGCGCGTCGCCGATATGGGTGCGCGCAAGGCCGTGTTCAACTTGCCGTGATCGGCGAACGAGCTTCTACATCAAAGTTGCACCGCAATATAGTCAGAAATGTTGATGGGTAATACTTCGCTGGGCAGGATGCGGCCGCCGCCATGAGGCGCGCCGGACCAGCGCAGCCGTTCGTCTGCGAACATCGCATTCGGCGCAGTGCGCATGCGAAAGTAACCGCCAGAACGCGTCCCTCGGGCAAACCCTTGGCTGCAATCGACCGTCATCGGTGCCGTACGCGGCTTGCCAGTGCCTTTGGTAAAGGCGCCAGCAAAACAGCATGGCAGCAACTGTCAGCATGATGGGAATATTTCATGCAAAGGTCACCTCCTTTGACAAGGGCAGTGTCCGGATGCGCTTGCCGGTCAGTGCGAAGATGGCGTTGGCCAGTGCCGGTGCCGCCGGCGGTGTGCCGACTTCGCCAACACCGCCCATCTTGTGAAAATTCTCCAGGATGGCGACTTCGAACGCAGGACACTGGGAGATGCGCATGGCGTCGTAATCGTGAAAATTCGACTGCTCGACCATGCCGTCGGCGAAAGTAATCTCCTGGCCCATCGCCGCCGACAGGCCGAAGATGGCGGCGGAGATGAGCTGCGCCTCGATGATATAAGGATCGAGCGCGGTGCCGACATCGGCGGCGATCCACACCTTCTCGATGCGGATTCCGGACGGCGTGTCGGCAACCTGAACGATCTCGCCGACCCAACTGCCGAACGACAGCGTGAACGCCATGCCCTTGGCCTTGCCGGCGGGCAGCGCCTCGCCCCATTTCGCCATCTCGGCGACCTTCTCGACCACCTTCACCGCTGCCGGATAGGCAGCCATCAGCGTCTTGCGCAGCGCGACCGGATCGGTTTTCCCGGCGGTGGCGATCTCGTCCATGAAGCCCTCATGAAAGAAGCCGTTGATCGAGCAGCCGACCGATCGCCAGAAGCCGACCGGGATGGAGGCGGGCGCAGCAATGCCGCTGACCCGGTAATGCGGGATGGTGTAGGGCTGGTCGTAGGCCCCATCGACAATGGACTTGTCGGGGCCAAGCGGCGGGATCGAGGGAAACAGCCGGCGCAAGGTGCTGGCTATCACCGATGGCGAGGCGATTGTCATGTCGACGGCGACCGGTATGCCGTCGTTGCCAAGCCGCGCCTGGAATCTGCCGACCGAAGCCGGCCGGTAGGCGTCGTGGCGCATATCCTCCTCGCGCGTCCAAATCACCTTGATTGGCCGGCCTGCCGTTTCTTTCGCCATCAGCGCGGCACAGAGCGCATAATCCACCTCGATACGTCGGCCGAAGCCGCCGCCCATGAAGGCGGTGTGGACGCTGACCTTGTCCTGCTCAATGCCGACAGCATTGGCGCAAAGCTGCCGCACCAAGGTCGGCGCCTGGTTGCCGCACCAGATGTCGAGGACGCCGTCCTTCAGCCGCGCCGTGGCGTTCATCGGCTCCATCGTCGCATGTGCCAGATAAGGCACGCCATAGTCGGCCTCGACGATCCTTTCGCGCGGCGCGTCGGCGAAGGCGGTATCGACATCGCCATCGTCGCGCATCACCGACCCTTTTGTGCCGAGCGCCTGCTTCAGCACCTCGGAAATGCCGGCGCTGTCCAGCGGATATTCGGGATCGGCCCATTCGGCGTCGATCGCCTCCGCCGCCTTGAACGCCGCCCAGGTGTTTTCGGCGATGATGCCGAAGCCGTGGCCGTAATTCGTGTCGATCGGCACGATCTTGATCACCCCAGGCATTTTCTCGGCGTTCGAAAAATCCGCCTTGACCGGCTTGGCCCAGAAGCGCGGGCTCATCTTGACCGTGCCGTACAGCATCTCCGGCAGCGTCACGTCGATGCCGAAGATCGGCGCCCCGGTGACCTTGGCCAGCATGTCGATGCGTTTTTGCGGTTTGCCGAGCAGTTTCCAGCCGGCTTTGTCTTTGAGCCTGATTTCCGCGGGCGGCGCCATCGTCGCAGCGGTCGCAGCGACCGCGCCATAGGTCAGCGACTTGCCCGATGCCTTGTGCAGGATCGAGCCGTTGGCCGTTTCCAGATCGGCGGCAGCTATACCGAGCTTTTGCGCGGCCGCTGCAATCAGCATCTGCCGCGCGGCGGCGCCTGCCTGCCGCATCTTGCCGAAACCATCGAGCGTCGATGTCGAACCGCCGGTGCCTTGCAGAGCGAGGAATTTTCCGGCCACGCCCATGCCGGCGCGCACTATTTCCGCGGACATGCTTTCATCGAAGAAGGCGAACGGACCGCCCTCTTCCAGGATCGCCGCATTGAAATAGGCGTAGGAGGCCGGGCCGTGCTCGACCTTGATCTGGTCGAGCCCGACATCGAGCTCTTCGGCAACCATGGCAGCAAGCGTCGTCGAGATGCCTTGGCCCATCTCGGCGCGCGGCGCGACGATGGTGATGGTGTTGTCGGCGCCGATTTTCACATAGGGGTTGAAGGTCGCTTCATCAGCCGCGAGGTCGCCTTCCAGCGGATTCGGAAAAGGCTTGCGATAGTAGTAATAGCCGACGGCGACGCCGCCCGCGATGGCAGCGGTGCCGATGAGAAACGTGCGGCGGGCGATCTTTCCGACACTGGCCATGGTCAGATTCCCGCCGTCTTGAGGACGACCGCTCGTCTGATCGCCGCACGGATCTTCGGGTAGGTGCCGCAGCGGCAGAGATTGCCGCCCATGGCATCGTCGATATCGGCATCGGTCGGCTCGGCAACCTGGTCGAGCAGCGCCACCGCGCTCATGATCTGGCCGGCCTGGCAGTAGCCGCACTGGGCGACCTGCTCTTCCAGCCATGCCTGCTGTACCGGATGCAGTCCGCCTTCGGTGCGGATGCCTTCGATCGTGGTGACCGCGCCGGTGACCTCACCGACAGGCAATGAACAGGAGCGCACCGGCTGGCCGTCGACATGCACCGTGCAGGCGCCGCAGGCGGCGATGCCGCAGCCAAACTTCGGCCCGGTCTTGCCCACGAGATCGCGCAGCGCCCACAGCAGCGGCATTTCGGGATCGGCATTGACGTCGAATGCTTGCCCGTCGACGGTGAGGCGCATGGGGATACCCTTTGTTGTCGTCCACAGCCCGGGCAGGCCGGTCGGCCATTCGCCCTGATACATCTTGACAAATTACGTCATTTTGTCAATAGAGCTTTTGCAGGATAAAGTCGCGCCATGATCGAGATCGAGGACATCGCCACCGACCCCAAGCGCGCCCGCATTCTGGACAGCGCGATGAAGGTGTTTCTGGCCTATGGTTTCGCCCGCACCACCATGGACGACATCGCGCGTGCCGCCGACATGTCGCGGCCGGCGCTTTATCTCCAGTTCAAGAACAAGACCGATATTTATCGCGCTATTGCCTTGATGCTGCTCTCCCGCTCGCTCGAGCAGGCGAAAACGGCACTCGCCGGCGAAGAACCATTTGCCGGGCGCACGATGCGGGCCATCGACGAAGCGCTGATCTCGATGACGCGCACCGTCCACGGCTCGCAGCATGGCGCGGAACTGCTTGACATGAAGTCGAGTCTCGCCGACCTGATCGGCTGCTGGCGCAGCCGGTTTGCCGAGCATATCGCCGTAGCGATCCAGAGCGAAGCCGGACGCAATGGCGTCGATCTCACCGCCAAGGGCTTGTCGGCAAAATTGCTGGCCGACATGCTGCTCGACGGGCTGGAAGGCATGAAGATGCGCATCAGCGATCCGGACGAGCAGCGGCGGGCTGCGGCCGCGCTGATCAAGGTGATCGATCTAGCCTTGCAAAAAAACTGACAAACAAAACGCCTCAGGCTCGGCGACGCGCTGCCTCGGGCTTCTTGCGTGCTGCAAGGAACTCCTTGACCCGCCGCCCCGGTGCCGGTCCACGCATCGGCTTGAAGCCGTCGTCGAGCTCGCCTGAGAGGTCAAGCGTCGGGCGCTTGCCGACGGCGTCGTAATTCTCTTCCAGCCAGTCGCTGGCGGCGGTGCGGCCAAGGTCGCGCATATAGGTCAGGAAGGCCCATTCGGCATTGACCTTGGACGATGCCGACAGGTCCTTGAATGCCTCGTCGGCATCGATGCGGTGCATGCGGATGTCGCGGTATTCGCCATGCGGCAGCCGGCCGGCGGCAATCAGCTCCTTGATGAAGGCGATCGAGCGGAATTCGCGCAAGAGTCCGGCGTTGAAGGTGATCTCGTCGATGCGATTCTGGATTTCGTTGGCGCTCTTCGGCGTCCCCTCGCGGACCACCGGATTGATCTGCACCAAAAGCACGTCCTCGGCGGCAGTCGTCTTGAAGAACGGGAACAGCGCCGGATTGCCGCCATAGCCGCCATCCCAGTAGGGCACGCCCTTGATCTCGACGGCGCGGAACAGCTGCGGCAGGCAAGCCGACGCCATCACCGTGTCGAGATCGATCTCGCCATCGGAAAAGACGCGTAACTGCCCGGTCTCGACATTGGTCGCGGAGATGAACAGCTCCATCGATTTGCAGGCGCGCACATTGCCGAAATCGATCTCCTGTTCGATCACGTCGCGCAGCGGGTTGAGGCCGAGCGGGTTGGCGACATAGGGCGAAAACACCCGCGACATGGTGTCGAAAAAGAGATAGCCCGGCGTGTTCTCGATCGACCAGTTGCCCCAGGCGACGTCCCACGGCATGCGCTGCACCGGGCTGAACCGGCCCTTCCGCGCCACCGCGCGCCAGAAATCGTCGAGCTTCTGCCGCGCGCCCTCGACGCCGCCGCGGACGAAGCCGTCGGCCAGCGCCACCGCGTTCATGGCGCCGGCGCTGGTGCCCGAAACCGCCGCGATGTCGAGCCGTCGGTCCTCCAGCAGCTGGTCGAGCACGCCCCAGGAAAAGGCGCCGTGCGAACCGCCGCCCTGCAGCGCGACGTTGATCTTCTTGGGCTCCTCCGCCTTGCCGTTTGTCGTCATGGCGTTGTCCTTGATCTGTAGAGAGCCATTGGATGGATCACTGCGCGGTCCAGCCGCCGTCGACCGAGATTTGCGTGCCGTTGATCTGCGCTGCCGCATCCGAGCACAGGAACACCGCGGCAGCGGCAACTTGCTCGACCGTGACGAATTCCTTGGTCGGCTGTCTGTCGAGCATGACCTCGCGGACCACCGTGTCGCGGTCCATCTTGTTCGCCTTCATCTGGTCGGGGATCTGCGCCTCGACCAGCGGCGTCAGCACATAGCCGGGACAGATGGCGTTGCAGGTGATCTTGTCGCGCGCCAGTTCCAAAGCGACCGTCTTGGTCAGTCCCATGATGCCGTGCTTGGCCGCGACATAGGCCGATTTGAACGGCGAGGCGACCAGCCCATGGGCCGAGGCGATGTTGACGATCCTGCCGCCGCCGGCTTCTCTCATCAGCGGGATGGCGGCGGCGATGGTGTGAAAGGCCGACGACAAATTGATGGCGATGATGGCGTCCCACTTCTCGACGGGAAATTCTTCCACCGGCGCGACATGCTGGATGCCGGCATTGTTGACCAGGATGTCGACCGAGCCGAAGCTCTCGGCTGCCTTTGCGACCAGCGCCCGGCATTCGGCCGGCTTCGACATATCTGCCTTGATGTAGACAGTCTTCACGCCGTGATGCTTGGCGATCGCATCGGTGACGGCCTGGTCGTCGGCCGTGTCTGAAAAGGAATTGACGACAATGTTGCAGCCATCGGCCGCGAGCGCATGGGCGATTGCCAGGCCGATGCCCGAGGTGGAACCGGTGACGATGGCGGTTTTTCTGCTGGGCAAGGCGAAATCCTTCATTACGGCGCCAACGGACCATATTGCAGTGCAGCATATATGTCTCGTGTGGCGCAAAAACAGCGGCACTCAGTGGCGATGACATGAAATTTTTGTCATGAAAGAGGACACCCTCACTCGAAGCTGTGCGCCTGACACCAATGCGAAGACAGGTTTTGCAGTGCGAAGACAGTTTTGTCAGCGATCCCCGGAAGCCACTTCAGGGCGCTCGTGAGATTGCGTTTCGGGATTTGTCATCTGGCTGATGAAAAGACGCAGAGCTTTCCGTACAGCGAGCGATGGCGGCTCGGACGGATGCCACTCCGGGAAATGACCATCAATCGCCATGCGTGCCAGGCCGTAGACAAATGCGCGGGCGGCAAGCACCAGATGATCGAAGTCGGTGTCCGGGGCAAGCCGACCTCGTTGTTGCGCTTGGGTCAGCAGGGCGATCATTTTCCGGCGAACGGCTTCATTCTGATCACGAAGACTGTCCGACGCGTCGAAATCGATCAGCGTCCGAGAACTGATGATCTGGAAATGCGTGGGATTGTTGATCGCCCACTCCAGATAGCCTTGCCCGATCGCTTCGAAGGCCACAATGGGATCTGCGCTGCCGACTTTGGACTGTGCATCGGCAACGGCCTCGGCCAGCCGGTTCATCGCCTGTTCGGCGACGGCGGTCAGCAGTGCTGATTTCGAGCGGAAATGCCGGAATGGCGCGCCGGGCGAAACGCCGGCACGTTTTGCCGCCTCGCGCACCGAGACATGCTCTGCTCCGCGCTCTTCGATGATCTCTACGGTGGCAGCGATCAAGGCCTCGACCAGATTTCCGTGATGATAGCGCTTGGGGTTGGCGGCTTCGCCGGAATCCGTGGGGCTGGTCATGCCTGCCAATAGCACGACGCCGATATGTAATCACTGATTATTTTCTTGCGTCCAGGCGTTTCATATGTAATCAGTGATTACAAAATCAATGGAGGTTACCATGCTTCGCATCATCGCAACGACTGCCCTTGCTTTCTGTTTACTGTCGCTCGGGTCTGCCCAGGCCGAAGATCGGCCAACCCTGCAAATCGTCTGGCCGGCGGCCGGTTCGGTCATCGAACTCGGCAATGACCCAGAGAAGGCGATAGGCGTCGTCGTCAGCAGCAACTTCACGCTTCTGCCAGCAGGTGAATGCGACGGCGTCAGCCAATGCGGCCATTTGCATATGAAGATCGATCCCGCCGGAGATACCTGCAACATCCCCGGCAAGCCGTACAACAGCATGAACAGCGACTTTGGCGGCGATCTTGTCAAGGCTCGTTTCGGCCATTGCCCGGATGCCGCCGGCAAGCATGTGATCGGCGTCCTACTTGCCGATGATCATCACAAGCCCATTCTCGTCGACGGCAAACCCGTTACGGCTCTGGTGACGGTGACAACGAAATAGCGCGGGTCGGGCGGCACTCAGCCTCATTCGAGCGGAGATTTCTGATACGGCCTGCTGATGAGAGATTTCGGCCGGGCTTGGTCTGGCCGGCGATCACGACATCGTGTCGAGCTTGCGCTGCATGGCGGCGATCTGTTCCTTCAGTTCCTGAAGGTCGTCGGGCTTTTCCGACGTCTCTTTCCTGGCCGGCTCCGCCGGCGCTGCGGAAGTGCCATTCGAGCCTGCGGGTGGGCCAGCGGGTGGGAATGGCGTGAACAGGCGCATGGCGTTCTGGAACATTTCCATATTGCGGCGCGTCTGCTCTTCCAGCGCCTTGATCGGCGTGGTGATCTTCATCATGTCCAGCGGCGACTTGCCCAACGCACCCTTCATCTGCTCGCGGAAGCGTTCCTGCTCCTTTGAGAAGGCGATCATCGACTGTTCGAGGAAGCTCGGCACGATCATCTGCATCTGGTCGCCGTAAAAAGCGATCAACTGGCGCAGGAACGGAATCGGCAGCATGTTCTGCCCTTCCTTGTTCTCCAGTTCAAAGATGATCTGGGTCAGCACCGGATGGGTGATGTCGTCGCCGGTCTTGGCGTCCTGGACGGTGAACTCCACGCCCTTCTTGACCATTTCGGCAAGGTCCTCGAGCGTCACATAGGTGCTGGTGCCGGTGTTGTAGAGGCGGCGATTGGCATATTTCTTGATGATAATCGGTTCGTCTTTCGCGGCCATCAGCATCCTCCCGGGACACCGGCGCACTTGAGGTAAGCTGCCGGTAACGATTGCGCCTTTTCAAGGATATGCGCAAAAGCGTCACAATTCCAAGCGGTTTGTGCAGTGCGGCATCAATTAATGCTGCACGGCGGGCTAAAAATGCTGCGCAGCAATGGGCCGGCTGTATCCACCACGATGCGCAACCTGCTTGCGGCGCATGGCCGGTATGCCCATTTCCGGTTTGACTTGGATCATTGAAAGGGCAAGAAAAGCCCTGACGATACAAACTGCGATACCAAAACCTCGATACCTCGAAGTGTGGAGAAGAACATGTCCGCTGCCATCGTTGTCGCCAGTGCGGCGCGCACGCCCGTCGGTTCCTTCAACGGCGCCTTCGCCGCCACGCCGGCGCATGAGCTTGGTGCCGTCGTCATCAAGGAGTTGCTGTCCCGTGCCGGTGTCGAGCCGGCGGAAGTCGACGAGGTCATCCTCGGCCAGGTGCTGACCGCGGCTCAGGGCCAGAACCCCGCCCGCCAGGCATCTATCGAAGCCGGCCTGCCAAAGGAAACCACCGCCTGGGGCCTCAACCAGGTTTGCGGCTCAGGTCTGCGCGCTATTGCTCTCGGTATGCAGCAGATCGCGACAGGCGATGCCAAGGTGATCGTCGCCGGCGGGCAGGAATCGATGTCGCTGGCCCCGCACGCTCAACACCTGCGTGCCGGCGTCAAGATGGGCGACTACAAGATGATCGACATCATGATCAAGGATGGGCTGTGGGATGCCTTCAATGGCTACCACATGGGCAACACGGCCGAAAACGTCGCTCGCCAGTTCCAGATTACCCGCGAGGACCAGGACCAGCTCGCATTGGCCTCCCAGAACAAGGCAGAGGCCGCGCAGAAGGCCGGCAAATTCAAGGACGAGATCGTGGCCTTCACCGTCAAGGGCAAGAAGGGCGACACCATTGTCGACCAGGACGAATATATCCGCCACGGCGCCACGATGGAGGCCATGACCAAGCTGAGACCGGCCTTCGACAAGGACGGCACGGTGACCGCCGCCAATGCCTCCGGCATCAATGACGGCGCCGCCGCCGTGCTGCTGATGACCGAAGCCGAAGCCGCAAAGCGCGGCATCACGCCGCTGGCGCGCATCGTGTCCTGGGCGACCGCGGGTGTCGATCCGCAGATCATGGGCACCGGGCCCATTCCCGCCTCGCGCAAGGCGCTGGCCAAGGCCGGCTGGTCGGTCGGCGATCTCGACCTGGTCGAGGCCAACGAAGCCTTCGCCGCCCAGGCCTGCGCCGTCAACAAGGACATGGGCTGGGATCCGTCGATCGTCAATGTCAATGGCGGCGCCATCGCCATCGGCCACCCCATCGGCGCCTCCGGCGCCCGCATCTTCAACACGCTAGTTTACGAGATGCGCCGCAGAAGTGCCAGGAAAGGTCTCGCCACGCTGTGCATCGGCGGCGGCATGGGGGTCGCCATGTGCGTGGAAGCGCTGTGAAGTCATCTGCAAAGCGCCGTGAGGACGGAGCGAGCAAGCCGTGAAACAGTCGGTGGCGAACAGGCTCCGCCGTTAGAGCGTTCCCCTTTCGCCGCCCGCCGATCGAGAAAAAGGGAGGATATTATGACAAAGGTAGCACTCGTCACCGGTGGGTCGCGCGGTATTGGCGCCGCGATTTCGATCGGCCTGAAAAACGCCGGCTATCAGGTCGCCGCGAACTACGCCGGCAATGACGAAGCGGCGCAGAAATTCAACGTGATGACCGGCATTCCGGTCTACAAATGGTCGGTCGCCGACTACGATGCCTGCGCCGCCGGCATCAAGCAGGTCGAGGCCGATCTCGGCCCGGTTTCCGTTCTGGTCAACAATGCCGGCATCACCCGCGACGCCATGTTCCACAAGATGACGCGCGAGCAATGGAAAGAGGTCGTCGACACCAATCTTTCCGGCGCATTCAACATGACGCACCCGCTGTGGGTCGGCATGCGCGACCGCAAGTTCGGCCGCGTCATCACCATCTCCTCGATCAATGGCCAGAAAGGCCAGACCGGCCAGGTCAATTATTCGGCGTCGAAGGCCGGCGATATCGGCTTCACCAAGGCGCTCGCCCAGGAAGGGGCGCGGGTCGGCATCACCGTCAATGTCATCTGCCCCGGCTACATCGCCACCGAGATGGTCAGGGCGATGGACGAGAAGGTGCTCAATGAGCGCGTCATCCCGCAGATCCCGGTCGGCCGCCTCGGCGAGCCGGAAGAGATCGCACGCTGCGTCGTCTTCCTGGCTTCCGACGATGCCGGTTTCATCACCGGCTCGACCATATCAGCCAATGGCGGCCAGTATATCACCTGAGGCGTCATGTCACCTGAGGCGTCGGCCTGTTGCCGGGGACTGTTGCAGCCCGCTGCGGCAGCGCTATGCCATGGGAGAGGCTTGAACCAGGCCGTTTTGCATTGCTGGCAGCCTGGTCAGCGACTGCGCCGACCGATGGGCGTGACGCCGATTTGTGCCGAAGCGGCACGCAAAGGTTAACGGCGGCCGTGCGGCCTGTGCAAAACCCTGTTCCCCCCCTGTGGATAACAGGTGGAATACCTGTTCACGATACTACATATGGGGGTGAACAAACCGGGAAACATGCTCCGGCGCCGATTCGTCGCCGTTTCGTTCCGGCTTTGAGCGCAGAGTTAAACGACAAAGGCTGAAAAACATCCCCAAATGGTTAAGGCGCGTTAGGAAAGATTAATTATTTCAAAATGTTGGATGACGCCGGCCGACCTGCGTCGATCGTTCAGCGGCAAAGGTTAACGGCGACGTCAGCCCTGCATGAAACGGGCCAGTTCGGCGATTCAGCATGTGGTGAGACTCGCAGGCGAGAAATCCAGATGTAGCCGTGAACAAACCCTGAATCTGCGCGAGTCAGCGATTCGTAGCCGATTCGTTCCAGACTCGTTCCAACTGTTAAATCGGAACGGCGGAACGGCATTTCGACGCCGACGGAAGGCTTCGAGCTGCCATCGGAATATTCTGCTTTCGCTTCACGCCCAAAATCCCTATGTGTCGGCTGTCACCCGCGCCACCACGGGGCGCGCTCCCGACAACGCGAGGCAGAGAGCCTTAATTTCCAGGTCGATGAACATCCAGCCGAAACACACTGAGCCACTGATCCTGTCAGGCCGCGACGTGACCGCTGTGCTCGGGCCGACCAACACCGGCAAGACCCATCTCGCCATCGAGCGCATGGTGGCGCATGAAAGCGGCATTATCGGCCTGCCGCTCAGGCTGCTCGCCCGCGAGGTCTATTCACGCGTCTGCGAGAAGGTCGGCGCTCACAAGGTGGCGCTCATCACCGGTGAGGAGAAGATCCAGCCCGACGGCGCCAGATATTCGGTCTGCACCGTGGAAGCCATGCCGCGCGAGACCGACGCCGCCTTCGTCGCCGTGGACGAGGTCCAGCTGGCCGGCGATCTCGAGCGCGGCCACATCTTCACCGACCGCATCCTGCATCTGCGCGGCCGCCAGGAGACGCTGCTGCTCGGCGCAGCGACCATGCACGGCATCCTCCAGCGTCTGCTGAAGGGGGTGTCGGTGGTGACGCGGCCACGGCTGTCGCATCTCGCCTATGCCGGCTCCAAGAAGCTGACCCGCCTGCCGCGACGTACGGCGATCGTCGCCTTCTCCGCCGACGAGGTCTATGCCATCGCCGAACTGATCCGCCGCCAGCAGGGCGGTGCGGCAGTCGTGCTCGGCGCGCTATCGCCGCGCACCCGCAACGCGCAGGTGGAGCTGTTCCAGTCGGGTGATGTCGATTATCTGATTGCCACCGATGCGATCGGCATGGGCCTCAACCTCGATCTCGATCACGTCGCCTTCGCCCAGAACCGCAAGTTCGATGGCTACCAGTATCGCAACCTGACGGCGGCCGAGCTCGGCCAGATCGCCGGCCGCGCCGGCCGCCACTTGCGCGACGGAACTTTTGGCGTCACCGGCCAGGTCGATCCACTGGACGAGGAACTGGTCAAGAAGATCGAGGCGCATGATTTCGACCCGGTGAAGGTGCTGCAATGGCGCACCGCGCGTTTCGATTTCGCCAACCTCGACGCGCTGAAGCGCTCGATCGAGACCAACGCGCCGGTTGAAGGCCTGACGCGCGCGCTGCCGGCGGTCGATGCGCAGGCGCTCGAACATCTGTCCCGCGACGAGGACATCCGGGCGCTTGCCACCGACGCCAGGCGCGTCGCGCTGTTGTGGGAAGCCTGCGCCCTTCCCGATTACAGGAAGATCGCCCCGGCTCAGCATGCCGACCTGATCGCCTCGATCTACATGGACCTTGCCAGGCATGGCCATGTCGATGAGAATTACATGGCCGAGCAGGTGCGCCGCGCCGACACCACCGAGGGCGATATCGACACGCTGTCGCACCGGATCGCCCAGATCCGCACCTGGACTTTCGTTTCCAACCGGCCCGGCTGGCTGGCCGATCAGGCACACTGGCAGGAAAAGACGCGCGAAATCGAAGACAGATTGTCGGATGCGCTGCATGAGCGGTTGACGAAACGCTTCGTAGACCGCAGGACTTCCGTCCTCATGCGGCGCCTTAGAGAAAATACCATGCCTGAAGCCGAAATCAGCCCAACCGGAACCGTCCTCGTCGAAGGCCACCATGTCGGCGAGTTGCAGGGGTTCCGCTTCACCGCCGACCAGAGCGCCGGCGGCGAGGACGCCAAGGCGGTGCGCACAGCAGCCCAGAAGGCGCTTGCAGCCGAATTCGAGGCGCGGGCCGAACGCTTCGGCGCCTCGGCCAATGGCGACATCGCGCTCGGCTCCGACGGCACGCTGCGCTGGATCGGCGCGCCGATCGGCACGCTGGTCGCAGGCGACGAGCCGTTGAAGCCACGCCTGGTGCTGCTGGCCGACGAGCAGCTCACCGGTCCCGCCCGCGACAAGGTCGCGGCGCGCGCCGAGCGCTTCGTCAATTTCCAGATCGAGTCGCTGCTGAAGCCGCTGGTCGACCTCAAGAACGCCGAGCAGATAACCGGCATCGGCCGCGGCATCGCCTTCCAGCTCGTCGAGAATTTCGGCCTCATCAACCGCCGCGACATCGCCGAGGAGATGAAGTCGCTCGACCAGGAAGGCCGCGCCGCCCTGCGCCGGCTCGGCGTGCGCTTCGGCGCCTACCACGTCTTCGTGCCGGCGCTGATCAAGCCGGCCCCGGCCGGACTGGTGACGTTGTTGTGGGCGCTGCAGAACGACGGCAAGGACAAGCCTGGCTTTGGCGACGTGGTTCACGCGCTGGCCTCCGGCCGCACCTCGGTGGTCATCGATCCCACCTTCGACAAGACCTTCTACAAGCTGGCCGGCTACCGCAATCTCGGCCGTCGTGCGGTGCGCGTCGACATCCTCGAACGGCTGGCCGACCTGATCCGGCCCGCAACCAACTGGAAGCCGGGCCTCGGCCAGCGCCCCGACGGCGCCTATGACGGTCAGTCCTTCATGGTGACGCCGCCGATGATGTCGATTCTCGGCGCCACGGCCGACGACATGGAAGAGATTCTGAAAGGCCTCGGCTACCGGGCCGAGCCGAAGCCGGCTGTCGAGGTGAAGGCACGGCTCGAGGCACAGGACAATGCCGCGCGCGAAGCCGCCGCGGCCAAGCAGGCGGCGGAGGCACAAGCCGAGCAGGCCAAGGCAGCGGAAACCGCGATTGCCGACGCAGCCGCCGAGGCGCCGGCCGACAGTCCAGAGCCGGATGCAGTGGCAGAAGCCACGGCGGAGGCTCTCGCGGAACCCGCTGCCGAAGCGGAACCTGTCGCAGAAGCTCAGCTGCAAAGTCCGCCTGAGGTCACGGTAGAGGGACTGCCTGCAGCTGAAGCCGCAGCTCGAGAGGCAGCACCCGAAACCGCCGTGCTTGAGGTCGCACCGGCGGAGCCGGCTTCCGAAGCCTCGCCCGCAACGGCAGCAGTCTCGGCCGAACCTGCCGCGGCGGCGGAAGCCGCCACCGGCGAGGCTGCTCCAGAGGCCGAGAAAGAGGCAGAGGAACCAAAACCCATCCTGTTGTGGCGGCAGGGCCGCTTCGACCAGCGCCCACGCCACCGCCACCACGACAACCGGCCCCGTGACAGGGACAATCGCCCGCGCAGCGGACAAGCAGCGCGCGATGGCCGCAGCAACGCGCCGGCAGAGGCCGGGCAGCAGGCCGGCGCTCCAGGCGACCGGCCCGCCCGTGAAGGACGCCGCAACGGCGACGGCGCCGGCAAGCCGCGCTTCGACCGCAGCAAGTTCAAGCCCAAGCCCCAGGGCGAGCCAGGCGAACGGCGCGACGGCAAGCCGCAGGGCGAGCGCCCCGATCGTCGCGAAAGCCGGCCCGACTGGAAAGGCGGCAGGCCGGACGGCAAGGGCGGCGCGCCTGGTGGAAAGCCCGCGTTCCAGCCGAAGCCTCGCGAGGAGCGTCCGGTGCGCTTCGACCCAGATTCCCCCTTCGCCAAGCTCGCCGCGTTGCGCGACCAGCTGAAGAAGTAAGTTCGTTCGCTCCGATGGTCACTGATGCCCGCCAGCGCATCGACAAATGGCTGTTCTTTTCGCGTGCGGTGAAATCGCGCTCGCTGGCGGCGAAGCTGGTGGTGGCCGGACGCGTTCGCATCAATCGCGACAAAGCAGCGCAGGCCTCCGATCTGGTCCGCCTCGGCGACGTCCTGACCATCACTCTCGAGCGGCGCATCTTCGTCTGGAAGGTGCTCGGCACCGGCAGCCGGCGCGGTCCCGCCGAGGAAGCGCGCTTGCTCTACGAGGATATCTCGCCGCCGCCGGCACCAAAGGGCGAGCCCGTTCGCGATGCGATCCCCGCACTGCGTGATGCCGGCAGCGGCCGCCCGACCAAGAAGGAACGCCGGGAAACCGACCGGTTGTTCGGCGACGACTGACGCATAACCGGCTTTCGTCGCATCACCGGCAGGAAATCCATTCCGGAAACACCGGCATCACGCGCAATGGCTGCCCTTGCAAGCGGCAGGCAAAGACGTTACCTCACCAAGAAAGCCTACCGCATCGGCCCACAAATCGATATCGATTTTCCAAGAGCACGATGCGTGGATTCAAAGTGTTAGAGCGTACCTTATGCGTCCGATTGGACGCCACGTCGCCCTGATAAAACGGGACGTCCCGGAGCCGACCGATGACCTATGTCGTGACCGATAATTGCATAAAATGCAAATACATGGACTGCATCGAGGTCTGTCCGGTCGACTGTTTTTATGAGGGCGAGAACATGCTCGTCATTCATCCCGACGAGTGCATCGACTGTGGCGTCTGTGAACCGGAATGCCCGGCCGACGCGATCAAGCCGGACACCGAGCCAGGGCTCGACAAATGGCTGCAGATCAACACCGAATACGCCGATAAATGGCCCAATATCACCGCCAAGAAGGAGCCTCCGGCCGACGCCAAGTCCTTCGATGGCGAGGCCGGCAAGTTCGAAAAATATTTTTCTCCCGAGCCCGGCCAGGGTGACTAGCGCTCGACCGCGAAAATCGAAATCGATTTTCGGAAGGACTATGCGCCAGATCAAAGTGTCACAGCGTCCTTGCGCGTCCAAAACGAGCGCGTGGCACCGTAATGGCGACGCTGGTTTGATCGGCGTCACGCGTGCTGACAGGCACCGCACGTTAACTGCCTTGACAGGCGGAGATCGCGCTTGACCTTCGCGCGTGCAGCAAAACCTTGATTCTTCCGACTTTTTGTGCTACACGAACCAAACATGCCGGTGACACAACGTCGATTTATGGCGCAAACGCCCCAAATCACTGAAAGGTGAATTTTTCAATCCGGACCAGAGTGATCTGGGGCAGGCAGTCGCGACTATGCGATTTGCCGCCCTCGGCTTTTCCGGTGGGTTCGTAGTTGTGCGGCTAACGATCGGTACCCGATCGCGCGAGTTCGACCGGCAGAATGCCGGTTCCACACCAAGGAGTTCATGGCGTAATGGCAACAATCACCCCGCAGAAGAAGTCCAACGCAGCGCGTCACGGTTTTAAGACGGGCGAGTACATCGTCTATCCGGCGCATGGCGTCGGCCAGATCGTCTCGATCGACGAGCAGGAAGTTGCGGGCCACAAACTGGAACTGTTCGTCATCGACTTCCAGAAGGACAAGATGCGTCTGAAGGTCCCGGTCGCCAAGGCGACCTCCATCGGCATGCGCAAGCTGTCGGAAGAGGATTACGTCGATCGCGCGCTGAAGGTCGTGCAGGGCCGCGCCCGCGTCAAGCGCACCATGTGGTCGCGCCGCGCCCAGGAATATGATGCGAAGATCAATTCCGGCGACCTGATCTCGATCTCGGAAGTTGTGCGCGACCTCTACCGCGCCGACAATCAGCCGGAGCAGTCCTATTCCGAACGCCAGCTTTATGAGGCGGCACTCGACCGCATGGCGCGCGAGATCGCGGCCGTCAACCGCATGTCGGAAACCGAAGCGGTGCGCCTCATCGAGGTGAACCTCAACAAGGGTCCGAAGCGCGGCGCCAAGGCCGACAACGAAGAAGCCGAGCAGGAAGAAGCAGCCTGAGCGCTTCTCGCCTTCGAATTTGGAAAAACCCGGCCTCGCGCCGGGTTTTTTTGTTGTTTGTGATGGTCACCCCAAAACCGCTACGCCGTTTTGGGCGACATGCATTAACCTTCGCCGCCGCCTTCCTTCTCCGCCTCCTGCTTCAGCGTCGCGATGAACCGCTTGGTTCGCTGGCGCTCCGGATTGCTGAACAAAACCGCGGCGGGGCCTTTCTCGACGACGCTGCCGGCGTCGAGGAACACCACCTCGTGCGCGATTTTGGAGGCGAGGCGCAAATCATGCGTCGCCATCACCATGGTGGTGCCCTCGCTGGCGAGCTGGCCGAGCACGTCGACCACCTCCTGCGCCAGTTCCGGATCGAGCGCCGAAGTCGGCTCGTCGCACAGCAGCACTTTCGGCGATGGCGCCAGCGCCCGGGCGATCGCCACGCGTTGCTGCTGGCCGCCTGACAACGTCGCCGGCCAGGCGTCGGCCTTGTGCGCCATTCCAACCTTTTCGAGCAGGGCGAGCGCCCGCTCGCGCGCTCGCCCGGCCGGCCATTTCAACACCGTCACCAGCCCCTCCATGACGTTTTCGATCGCCGTGCGGTGCGGAAACAGCTGGAAATTCTGGAACACCATGCCGGTCTGCAGCCGCAGGCGCTGGATAGCCGTGCCGGGAACCTTGCCGCCGGGATGGAATTCGAGCGCGTCGTCGCCGATGCGCACCGTGCCCGAGGTCGGGATCTCGAGCAGGTTGATGCAGCGCAGAAGCGTGCTTTTCCCACCTCCCGAGGGGCCGACAAGGGCGGTGACGCTGCCTTCCTCGATGGTGACGGTCACGCCCTTCAGCACGAGATTGTCACCAAAACGCTTCTCGATGTCGGTGAGGCCGATCATGCGCGCGCCTCGAGGAAGCCGCCATAGCGGTTGAGCCGCTTTTCCAGGCGCGTCTGCAACGCCGACAGCACCGAGCTCAGCGCCAGATAGAGAGCCGCCGCCTCGACATAGAGGATCAGCGGCTCATACGTGGTGGCGACGATGCGCTGCGCCGCCTGGAACATCTCCGGCACCGTGATGGCTGCGGCCAGCGATGTGTCCTTGACCAACGAGATGAAAGTGTTGGACAGCGGCGGCACCGCGACGCGGCCCGCTTGTGGAAGGATAGTGCGTCGCATCGCCTGGCCCCAGGTCATGCCGATCGAATAGGCCGCCTCCCACTGCCCCTTCGGCACCGAGCCTATGACGGCGCGGATGATCTCCGACGTATAGGCGCCGATATTGAGTGTGAAGCCGATCAACGCGGCTGAAAAGGCGTCGAGCAGGATGCCGACCGAGGGCAGGCCGTAGAAGATCAGGAAGAGCTGCACCAGAAGCGGCGTGCCACGGAAGATCCAGACATAGAAGCGGACCACGGCGACCAGCGGCTTCGGGCCGAACAGCCGGACGAGCGCTGCGACCAGTCCTACGAAGAGACCGAATGCGAACGACAGCAGCGTTAGCGGCACGGTGAAGATCAGCGCGGCCCATAGCAGCGTGGGCAACGAATCCAGCATCAATTGCAGCCAGTGCGGCACGAAAACTCTCCTTGCGAGATTGCCGCCCAAAAATCGGCCCGGCAGCATCGAGGCGCGACCATAGTGTCGTCATATCACGCCAAAAGCGGCGGCCGTCAAAGACGGCTCGCCGCGATACTTTGCCATGCGGGCCGGCAACCGGCCCGCTCCGGGAAATGCGCTTACTTCGAAACGTCCTGGCCGAAGTAAGTGTCGGCGATCTTCTGGTAGGTGCCGTCGGACTTGATATCGGCCAGCGCCCGATTGATGGCGGCGACCAGTTCCGGATCGCCCTTGCGCACGAGGACGCCGGAATAGTCGGCATTTTCTTCCTGCGCGGCGATCTTTACGTTGGCGCCGGGTTTGTGCTTCTTGAAATCGAGGAAGGACAGGCTGTCGTTGATGGTGGCATCGGCGCGGCCGGTAAGAAGCAGCTGGATCGATTGGTCGAAACCATCGGTACCGACGAGTTCGGCGCCGTTCGCTTCGGCGAGCTTGCCGAAATTCGAGGTCAGCGACTGCGCCGCCTTCTTGCCCTTCAGGTCGGCAAAGCTCTTGATGTCGGTATTGTCGCCGCGCACGATCAGCACCGCCTTGGAAGCAATATAGGGATCGGAGAAATCATACTTGGCCTTGCGCTCCTCGGTGATGCCGACCTGGTTGATAACGGCGTCATAGCGCTCGGCGTCGAGGCCGGCGATCAGCCCATCCCATTTGCCTTCGAGGAATTCGGCCTTGACGCCGAGTCGCTCGGCGATCGCCTTGGCAATCTCGACGTCGAAGCCGACCAGTGCGCCCGAGGCATCATGATAGGTGAAGGGGGCATAGGTACCTTCCGTGCCGACCTTGAAGACACCGGCCTGCTTGATCTGATCGAGATTGGCGCCGGCATGGCCTGATGTGCCTGCCAGTACCTGCAGTGTTGCGGCGACGATAAGCGATTTGAGCCATTTCATTTTTCTGTGATCCCGTCATTGGCCGGCGTCCGGGGCCGGCGTCCGGCGCATTGTGAGCGCCGGAAACTGACAGATGCAGCCTGGCGAAATAAGGAACCAGATTTCAAAAATGAGACACTTTCGAAATCCAATTCTCAAAACCACATCGACTCACGCCAACCGGCCGAGGAGCGACCGCCGCATCGAGCTTTCGAACAGTGCAATCCACGCGACATCAGCGGCGGAACCATTCGCGCGGGTGGCACGTTTGTTGGCTGTTGTAGGGCGCGGCGTCGCCAATTCAACCACGATGCCAGCTCAGGGCGAGCGATCGCACCGCAACGCCCGGAACAGGGAGCGTGGCATGATGGAAGATACGGCAGGGCGAACCATGGTCCGCGCGGCGATGAAAGCCCCCTATCTCGAGCGCGACGAGGAGCATGTTCTCGCGCTGCGCTGGAAGGAAAACAACGACCAGCAGGCACTGCACCAAATCGCCATGGCGCATATGCGGCTGGTTATTTCCATGGCCTCGAAGTTCCGCCACTATGGCCTGCCCCTGGGCGACCTGGTGCAGGAAGGCCATGTCGGCCTGCTGGAGGCAGCGGCCCGTTTCGAACCGGAGCGCGAGGTGCGGTTTTCGACCTATGCGACATGGTGGATCCGTGCCTCGATGCAGGACTATATCCTGCGCAACTGGTCGATCGTGCGCGGCGGCACCAGTTCGGCGCAAAAGGCGCTGTTCTTCAATTTGCGGCGCCTGCGCGCCCGCTTGGCGAACGGTGCCGAGCCGATCTCGAACACCTCGCTCTACCGCGAGGTGTCGGTGGCGCTCGGCGTCTCCGAGGCGGATGTGGCGATGATGGACTCGCGCCTTTCGGCCCCGGACAGTTCGCTCAACCAGCCGCTCGCCGACGATGCGGGCGCCACCGAGCGAATGGATTTCCTGGTTTCGGACGATCCTTTGCCGGACGAAGTCGTGGGCGACACGATCGATGTCGAACGCCGCTCTATCTGGCTGAAAACCGCGCTCGGCGCGCTCAATGCCCGCGAGCTCAGGATCATCGAGGAACGCCGGCTGAGCGACGAGGGCGCGACGCTCGAAGCCCTCGGCGAGGCGCTTGGCATCTCCAAGGAACGCGTCCGCCAGATCGAGGCACGCGCCATGGAAAAGCTCAAGATAGCGCTGGTGAAGCAAAACCCCGAGTTTCTGGCGACCGCCGCCTAGGGTGTGTTGAGATTCAAGTCAGGACGAGTCGGAGTCGAAGACGGGCGCGAAGCGACCAAACCAGGTGGTTTCCGAGAACCGGAGCGGAGCGTACATAAAGTACGTGAGCACCGGCCTACGCCGGCCGGAGCCTTAACTGCCGCGACCGCTCATGAGTGCTCCGGCCGGCGAAGGTCGGAAGCGCAGGACAGGAAATTGCCGTTTGCGGGCCGGCATCACCTGAATATCGACACACCCTATCTGTCGGTGATGATCTTGACCTTGTCGCCGGCCGAAACGGCTGCGCCGGGCGACATTGCATTGAGCACCCTGAACAGGTCGAGCTTGCGGTCGACGCCGACCATCTGCGCCGCGAGCGAACCCATGGTCTGTCCGGGCCGGACCGTGACGACGCGGATATGCAGCGGCTTCAGCTCTGCTTTTTCGGCTGCGCTCAAGATCCGGAACGAGCCGCTGACCGAGCGCGCCACCGCGTCCAGCGAGGTGCTGGCGGAGGGGGCTGCCGTCAGCAGCCGGTAGACCTGGCCGCCGGCGCGGATCACCGCGATGCCGAACTGCCAGCCCTCGGCGCTGGCATGCGCCGTCGCCGCCTCGTTGCCGTTGATTGTTTCCTGGCGCACGCTGCTTTCGTCGAGACCGGCCACCCAGCCGCTGCGGAGGTAGTCGGTCAGCGATCGGTTCCTGTCGATCGAGACGCCGTCGAAGCGGATCGCTATGTCGCCCGGCCCGGTTGCCGTCACCGCCGCGGCCGAGTTGTCGATGATGAAGCCGTCGGGCACCGAGAACGACACGCCGAGCCCCGGATGCAGGAAGGTTTCGCCACGCACATAGCCTTCCTCCGGCGTATCGCCGTAGAGCAGCCCGTCTATGCCGGCGAGGAAGGCGTCGCGGTCGCGCGTGCCGACGCCGGGCGCGCCGAACTGGCGGGCATGCCGCTGCGCCAGATCGATGCGTTGCGGCGTGTTCGGGTGCGTTGCCAGGAAGTCGAGGCTGGCATCGGTGGCGCCGCTGATCGAGCGGAAATCGGTGTAGGCCGACATGGACTGCAGGAAGCGGCCGGCGGCAAACGGATCGAAGCCCGCCTCGCCGATCGACTTGATGCCGATGCCGTCGGCCTCCAGCTCCTGATTGCGCGAGAACTGGGCAAGCCGCAGCTTGCCGCGGATCAGTGCCGCCTTGGCGGTCGGGCTGTCGCCGAGCACATCCGAGACGACTTTTGTCGCAAAGCCTTCCTCGGCCTCGAGCTGCTGGCGCTGCAAGCCGTGGTTTGCAGTGACATGGCCCATCTCATGCGCGATGACCGCGGCGAGCTCAGCCGAATCGTTGGCCAGCGCCAACAGGCCGCGCGTGATGTAGAGATAGCCGCCAGGCAATGCGAAAGCGTTGACGTTGGGCGAATTGAGGATCGTGATGCGGTAGGTCTGGCTCGGGTTGGCCGAAACCACCGTCAGGCTGCCGACGACCTTGGCGACCATGCGCTCGAGCTTGGGATCGGAATATTCGCCGCCATAGGTCGCGAGGATGCGCGGATGCTGCGCCTTGGCCATTTCGGCGACCTTGCTGTTGGCGGCAACATTGTCGACGGTGACCGGTTTGCTGGAAGGCTGGAAGCCGGATTCCTGAACGCCCGGAGGCGTGAACATCTGGCAGCTTGCCAACGCCATGGCAAAGCCGGCCAGCGCCAGGAAGCGCGCCAGCGGTTTCCCTCTCACTCTGTCTGTGCCGGTCGGCAGAACAGCTTCCTTTCGGCTCTCAGCACATGGCCCGAAAATCGGGCATCGATTTTCAGATCATGCGCAAAATCAACTGCCACAGCGTCCTTCGAGCCCACGAGCGCGGATGGCACCGTAGTGGCAAATCACAACCTATGCCGGACCAGTATCGGAGGACCTAGCCACACTACTTTGACCATGGCAAGCAAACGCCACATCGCCTGAAGCCGGTTTGGCCGTAAATTATGTCCGCTTCCGGGCAACATCTCGTGATCCTGCGCCAAACGGACCTGCACCGATATAGCGCCGGAAGGCCTCCGGTCCAGCCTTGGTAAAAAAATCGGCGACAGTCCCGGTTGCGGCAACCGTGCCATTGTCCAGGAACACCATGTCCTGGCCGATACGGTGGGCGTCCTCCGGCTGATGGGTGACGAACAGCACCGTCATGCGCCGCTCCGCTTGGAGGTCGGCTACCAGATCGAGCATGTCGTCGCGCAAGGCCGGTCCGAGCGAGGCGAACGGTTCGTCGAGCAAGAGAACCGGCCGGTCGCGCACCAGGACGCGGGCGAGCGCGACGCGCTGCCGCTCCCCGCCGGAGAGTTCGCGCGGCAGGCGCTGTTGCTTGCCGGCAAGGCCGACGCGCTTGAGCGCCCCGGCGATTGCAGCGTGGTCGGCCTCGGTCAGCCCGAGCGACGGCGAGCGGCCAAGGCCGACATTTCGTTCGACCGAAAGATGGGCGAAGAGATTGTTTTCCTGGAACACCATCGACACTGGCCGCGCCGAAGGCGGTTTACCGCCGACGTCGCCGCCACCGATCAGCACGCGGCCCGATCGCGGCGTCTCGAAGCCGGCCACCAGGTTGAGCAGCGTCGATTTTCCCGAGCCGCTCGGCCCCATGATGGCGGTGATCTTCGAGGCGTCGAACTCGACATCGAAGAAAAACGGCGCTTCGCCATAGCTGAACGAGACCTTTTCCAGCCGCACAGTCGTACCGTTTTCGCTGTTGAGCATCATGATTTTTCTCCCCGTCCCAGCCAGTCCGCGGCCAGGACAAGCGCGAGACAGACCAGGCCGAGCAGCAATGCCAGGCCGGCCGCGTCCATCGTGCGGTAGCTGCCCATGCGGGCCAGCAAGAGATAAGGCAGCGTCTGCAGGGAGTCGCTGCCAAACAGGGCAATGACGCCGAGATCGCCGAGCGACAAAGCCATCGCGAACGCGAAGCCGGTGGCGAGCGGCCGCCGCAGCGACGGCCAGTCGACCAGCCGGAAACGGCTCCAGCCCGAAATGCCAAGCAGCAGACAGAGCCGTTCGTGACGTTCACTCGCCGCATCATAGCCGGGGCGAATGGCGCGGATGGCAAACGGCATCGCCATCACCGCATTGACGGCGACGACCATGACAGGGGCGATGGCAAAGACGTCGCTGACCGAACGCAGCAGCAGGAACCAGCCGGCGCCTATGACGACGGGCGGCACGACGAGGACGAAGCCGGCGCCGGTATCGGTGGCGTATTCGAGCAGCGTCCCGGCGCCGACGCGACGCCTCAAGGCCAGTGCCCGTCGTGCCATGACCAGCGACAGCGACAGCGCCACTGCGAGCAGCGCCGCCAACAAGGCGAGCACGGCGCTGGTCAGCGCCGCTTGCCGCACCGCGCTCTCGCCCGCCAGCCGGCCGAGATCGGCGCCAAGGCCTGACGTCACCGTGGCCGCCATCGGCCCGGCGACGAACAGCAAAGCGAGGATGATCAATGCTGCGTTCAGCACGGTCTCGGCGGCGCCGGCCGAAAGATAGCGGCGCGAAGCCGCCGGCAGGTTGGCGTCGCCGACGGTATTGGCGCCGAGCCGCATCAATGCCAGCACGACGACGAAGGTCAGCGCGATCTGCAGCACTGTCAGCGTCACCGCGCGGGCAGGATCGAAATCGAAACGCAGCGCCTGGTAGATGGCGACCTCCAGCGTCGTCGCACGCGGCCCGCCGCCCAGCGTGAGTACGATGGTAAAGGATGTGATGCAGAGCATGAAGACAAGCCCGGCGACGCCCGGCAGCGCAGCGCGCAGCGTCGGCCATTCAATCAGCCGGAAGGCGGGCCTGGCGCCCATGCCGAGTTGGCTCGCCAGCCGCCACTGGTCGGCCGGCACTGTCGCAAGCGCTTCGAGGAACAGCCGCGTCGCCAGCGGCAGATTGAAGAAGACATGGGCGACGAGGATGCCGGACAGGCCGTATATGCCCGGCCAGCCCTGACCGCCGATCGCGCTGAGCACGCCGGCAAAATAGCCTGCACGGCCATAGAGTGCCAGAATCCCGAGTGCTGCGACGATGGCCGGCAGCGCGAGCGGCACGGCGAAGAGCTGCAGGATCAGGCCGCGACCAAAGAAGCGCGGATGCCGCGACAGCGCCCGCGCCACGAACAGCGCTGGCACGACGGAGAGCAGTGTCGACAGCAATGCCTGCCACAACGTGAATCGGGCGACGCGGAAGAGGTAGGAATCGAAGGCCGACGCGGCGCCGGACGGATCGCGGGCGCCTTCGACGATGAGCCCGGCGAACGCGCCGCCGATCAGCAGCGCAACAGCGGCAAGCGCAATTGTGCCGGCGGTGACGCGGGGGTCGGCAGGATATCCGGTACGCATGCCGCCCTGCCTAGTTCAACGACCGTCGAAGCAGAAAATATGGCTGAGGCCGAGTTCCCGGCGCCGTAGAGTGATCATCTCTCAATCACAAGCTACTTGCTCATCACCGACAGCCATTCGTCGACCCAGGCCTTGCGGTTGGCGGCGACCTCTTCGGGGCTTAACAGCAACGTCTTGGTCGGCTTGACGAGCTTGTCGAAAGCCGGATTGAGCGGCTTCTCGGTCTTGCCGGCAGGGAACATCCAGTTGGTCTCGGGAATGACATCCTGGAATTTCGGCCCGGTCATGAAAGTCAGGAATTGTTTCGCCAACGGGTTCTTCGCACCTGATTTGGTGATGCCGGCAACCTCGATCTGCAGATACGCGCCCTCGTCGAAGGACGCTGCCTGATAGCGTTGGGTGTTTTCGGCGACCATGTGATAGGCCGGCGACGTGGTATAGGACAGCACCATCGGCGCCTCGCCCTTGGTGAACAGGCCGTAGGCCTCGCTCCAGCCCGGCGTCACGGTGAGCACCTTTGCCTTAAGCTTGGCCCAGGCTTCGGGCGCCTTGTCGCCATAAACCGACTTCACCCACAACAGCAGGCCGAGACCGGGCGTCGAGGTGCGCGGATCCTGAATGACGATCTTTTCATCGGCATTGCCCTCGACCAATTCCTTCAGGCTCTTCGGCGGCGTCTTCAGCTTTTCGGTGTCGTAGACGACGGCGAAATAACCATAGTCGAACGGCACGAAAATATCGTCGCTCCAGCCGCCCGGCACCTTGACGTCGATGACGGCACCATGCGGCGAAAACAGGCCGGTGGCCTTGGCTTCCGCCGTCAGATTGGTGTCGAGGCCGAGCACGATGTCGGCCTTGGTCGCGGCCCCTTCCAGCCTGACGCGGTTGAGCAGGGCGACGCCGTCGGCGACCGCGACGAATTCGAGAATACAGCCGCATTCGGCCTCGAACGCCTTCTTGACCGCCGGGCCTGGACCCCATTCGGCGGTGAAGCTCTCATAGGTATAGACGGTGAGTTTTTCCTGCGCGGATGCCGGCCCGGTGCCGGCGAGAACGGTCGCCGCGAGCAGCACTGCCGAAACAAGTGTGTATAAAAACGTGCGCATCGGCGCCTCCTTCGTTGGCGTTGAAGGGAATTGAGGCGTCGGGTTGTCCGAAACGTCTAATCCCTCCGCCGGTACAAACCGGATCAGGTTCAGCGGGTTGGCAGGTTGCCTCTCAGCCGGTCCGCGAAGATCGCGTCCAGCACCCCGTTAGAGCGCTTCGACACATAGGCCCGGCCCATCTGCGGCGCAAGCGGAAGTTTGCCGGGCATCCAGACCGCGGCCTTCCGTTTCGCAAGCAGGGCTGGTAAGGGCCACGCATATGAGCAAATTCACCATCCTGCTTGGCGGCGACCTTATCCGCACGCCGCTGCTCGACCGCCAGGTCGAAGGCACGCGTGTCATCGCCGCCGACGCCGGCATCAGCCATGCCCGGACTCTGCGCCTGACGCCGGAACTCTGGGTCGGCGACTTCGATTCGGTGCCGGCGGATTTGCCGGACGAGCTCGCCGCCGTGCCGCGCCAGGTGTTTCCGGCAGAAAAGGACAAGACCGACGGCGAACTGGCTATCGCCGCCGCGCTCGAACGCGGCGCGACCAGCCTCGTGCTCGCCGGCGCGTTCGGCGGCAAGCGCACCGACCACGCCTTCCTGCACCTGGCGCTCGGCGTCCGGCTGGCCGAGGCAGAGACAGAGGTGCTTTTGACCAGTGGCGCACAGGAAGGCGTCCCCTTGCTTCCCGGAAAGGCCGGCTTCGACTACGCCGACGGCACGCTGTTTTCGATTCTCGGCTTCTCCGACCTTGCCGGTCTGACCGTGACCGGCGCCAAATGGCCGCTGAACCATGTCGAGGTGGCGTTCGGCTCGTCGCTGACCATTTCCAACGAGGTCAAGGGCCGGCTCGAAGTCGCGCTGGGCAGCGGCCGCGCGCTGTTGCTCGCCCATCCATTCCCCCTACCTGAAAGCTGACATGGCGCCGCTGCTTCTCAATCTCGACGGGATAAAACTGACCTTCGGTGGCACGCCGCTGCTCGACGGGACGGAACTGACGGCGTCGGCGGGCGACAAGATCGCTCTGGTCGGCCGCAACGGCTCGGGCAAGTCGACGTTGCTGAAGATCGCTGCGGGATTGATCGAGCCGCAGGATGGCGAGGTGTTCCGCCAGCCTTCGGCAACAGTGCGCTACCTGCCGCAAATGCCCGACATGGATGGTTTCGCCAGCGTCCGCGCCTATGTCGAGGCGGGGCTCGGACCCGCCGACGATCCCTACCGCGCCACCTATCTGATGGAGCATCTCGGCCTGTCCGGCGAGGAACGGCCGAACGATCTCTCCGGCGGTGAAGCCCGCCGTGCTGCCCTGGCACGCGTCATGGCGCCGGAGCCCGACATTCTCCTCCTCGATGAGCCGACCAACCATCTCGACCTGTCGGTCATCGAATGGCTGGAGGAGGAGCTTGCCCGCACCTCTTCGGCGCTGATCGTCATCTCGCACGACCGCCGCTTCCTCGAGCGCGTGTCGCGCGCCACCGTCTGGCTCGATCGTGGCCAGACCCGCAGGCTGGACAAGGGTTTTGGCCATTTCGAGGAATGGCGCGACACCGTGCTGGAAGAAGAAGAGCGCGAGCAGCACAAGCTTGGCCGCCAGATCGTTCGCGAGGAGCACTGGTTGCGCTATGGCGTGACGGCAAGGCGCAAGCGCAACATGCGCCGGCTCGGCGAACTGCAGACCATGCGCCAGCGCTTTCGCGGCCATCGCGGCGCCGAGGGTGCGGCGACCATGGTGGCCAGCGACGCCGCCGAATCCGGCAAGCTGGTGATCGAGGCCAGGAACATCGAGAAGAGCTTTGGCGACCTCACCGTGGTCAGGGGTTTCTCGACCCGCATCCAGCGCGGTGACCGCGTTGGCCTGGTCGGCCCGAACGGCGTCGGCAAGACGACGCTGCTGAAGATGCTGACCGGCGAATTGAAGCCGGACTCAGGCACGGTGCGACTCGGCACCAATCTGGAGATCGCCACGCTCGACCAGAAACGCGAGGCGGTCGACCCGCAAGAGACGCTGGCGCAGTATCTCACCGACGGCCGCGGCGAGAACCTTGTCATCAACGGCGAGCAGCGCCACGTCGTCTCCTACATGAAGGACTTCCTGTTCAAGCCGGAACAGGCGCGCACGCCGGTGCGCGAGCTTTCGGGCGGCGAGCGGGCGCGGCTGCTACTCGCCCGTGTGCTGGCGCGGCCGGCAAATCTTTTGGTGCTGGACGAGCCGACCAACGATCTCGACATGGAGACGCTGGAACTGCTGCAGGAACTGGTCGCCGGTTTTGCCGGCACCGTCATCCTGGTCAGCCACGACCGCGATTTCCTCGACCGCACGGTGACCAGCCTGATCGCGCCGGAAGGCGGCGGCCGCTGGATCGAATATGCAGGCGGCTATTCCGACATGCTGGCGCAGCGCGGCGGCACCAGGCTGGACGACCGCAAGGCACGGCCGAAGGCCGAGACGAGTGAAGTGGCGGCGGCAGCCAGGACCGAGGCAACTGCGCCGAAGGGCCCGGCGAAAAAACTGTCGTTCAAGCAGAAATTCGCGCTGGAATCGCTGCCCAAGAAGATCGACGCGGTGACCGCCTCGATATCACGGCTGGAGGACAATATCGCCGACCCGGCCTATTACGAGCGCGACCCGGCCTCATTCCAGAAGACCATCGCCGCGCTCGACAAGGAGCGCGCCACGCTGGCAGCGCTCGAGTCGGAATGGCTGGAACTTGAATTGCTGCGCGAGGAGATGGAGGGGTAGACGCTTCGCCGTTGCTCCAACACGACAATGCGCATACATTATGCGCATTCTGCGGAGGTTATCATGCGAAAGATAGCTATGAATGCGGTTCGTCAGCCGGCAAATCTGTCGATCGACTCAAAGCTCATGAAGGAAGCCAAGGGACTCGATGTGAATGTCTCGCGCGCCGCCGAAGCCGGTATCGCAGAGGCGGTGGCTGCCGAAAAAGCCCGACTATGGAAACTTGAGAATCGCGCCACAATAGAAGCGTGGAACGAATACGTCGAAAAGCACGGTATTCCGTTGGAAGAACATCGGCAGTTCTGATGGCACGCTATGATGTCTTCGCGGGTCGGGTCGAAGGCAGCTATTTGCTGGACGTCCAATCCGACCTGCTCGACGATTTTAAAACACGGGTGGTGATCCCGCTGCTTCCGACAACAATGACGCCGCCGCCGATGCGAAAGCTCCATCCCCTCGTCGAGATCAATGGGCGAAAATTGGTTGTGGCCACCCATCTGATCGCCACGGTTCCGGCAAAGGAATTGGGCGAAAGTCGACTGAATATCTCCAGGCATCACGACGACATCGTGGCCGCGCTCGACATGCTGTTCCAGGGCTTCTGAGCCGAAGGGAGGCTGGTGAGCCGGCCTCAGCCCGCCTCTTTTGTTTGCCAGGCCTTCAGCGCCTCGTCGAACACCTTCTCGCCGGGAATGCCCTTTTCCATGGTGAGCAGCGCCCGCCGTCCGGTCTTGTAGACGACCGGCACGTCGATCCATTTCTGGCCCCGCAGCAGGGTCAGATTGGCGTCTTCGTCCGGCTTTGTGTCGTTGAGAGCCACCAGGAAGAAGCCGTCGGCGATCTTGGCCGGGATGCCGATCAGTGGACTGCCGGCATCCTGTTCAGAGCCCTTCATGGCGACGCGCAGGATGTTGTCGACACCGCCGCCGTCGAAACCATCGGGCGTCAGGAAAATCATCTCGATGATGTGGCTGGCCGGCAGCGTCTGGTCGGTGTTGCGGCGGATGGTCATGCGCAACTGCACGTCCTTGCCCGGAATGCTCGCCTCGGCGCGGATTGCCGGCTCGGGCGGCAGATTGCCGCCGGGCGATTCCTGCACCAGCGACCAGACGATGCTGCCGGGCTCGGCCGAGCCTTGCGCGGTGCTGGTGCGCTCCTCGTAGAAGATCGCCTTCTGGCCGACCGCCAGCGCGGTTTCCGCAGGCGCGGCTGTCGGTGCAGCACCCGGCGCGGCACCCGGGGCCGGCGCTGCCGGCGCGGCTGCGCTATCGGTCGGCGCCGCCGGCGCCGGCGGCGTGCCGTCGGCAGGCGGTGTTGCGGGGGCCGCACCCGGCGTTGCGGGCACAGTCGTGGCTGGCGGATCACCGGCCGGCGCTGCAGGCGCAGGTGCGGCCGGCGGCGGCGTGGTCAGTGCTGCGACGGATTCGCCCTCTCCGATGCCGCCTTGTCCTGAAGCGGGGCCGGGATCGACCTCACCGCCCTCCGGTGTCAGCCGCTGGGTGAACTTTGTGCCCTCGGCATCGGCTGGAGCCGCTGCGGCCGGGGCCCTTGCCGCAGCATCGGCAGCCGGCCGCTCGGCCGGGCTCGGCTTCACCAGCGGTTCTACGGTTGCGACCGTCGTGCTGTTGAGACCCAGCATGTTGCTGAACGCGTCCTTGTTCAGCCAGATGCCGTAGCCGCCGCCCGCGATGACGAGCAAGGCGATGACAGCGGCGATCAGCCCGCCATAGCTGCGCCTGCGCTCGGCAGGATGCTGACGCTGAAAAGTGTCCGGCGCCGGCTCCTCGTCGTTGGGGAAGACATCGTCTCTAAAGCTATCGCTGTTCTCGTACGCCGCTGGAAGATCCGCGTCCGAAGGCTCCGCATCGGTGCCCTCTGGAGGCGGTTTTTGCCAATTCAGCGAGGCTTTGGCGGCAGGTGCCGGCTGCCATTCCGGCTCGGTCTTGGCCGGCTGCCATGCCGGCTCGGCCTTTGCCGGCTGTCGGACATGGCTGGGTTGGTTCTTGTTGCGGTCGATGGAGGAGAAGATGTCCTCCAGCTCCGACAGCGGATCGGATACCGGCGCAGGCTTGGCGTAGCCCCGCTCGACGATGGCGATGGCATCTTCCAGAGTGCGCTTATGCTGGGCAACGACCGACGGCGCCAGCGGCGGTATGTTCTTCGCAAGCTTGTCCGCGATTGTCGAACGGGCCTTGTCATAGACCCTGGCGCGTATCTCCGGCGTCGGATTTCCAAGACCGTCGAGCGTCTTTTTCAGAGCACCAACAAAATCTGCCATGCTTCAGTCGACCTGCATTTCGTTTCTGGGCCGGCCCCCGCAAATCGGCCGCGATGCCCGGAACAGCTTGGAATCTAGTCTTGAAACGGATCGGTCACAAGTATTGTGTCGTCCCGTTCAGGGCTGGTGGAAAGGAGTGCGACCGGCGCGCCGATCAGTTCCTCGATGTGACGGACATATTTGACTGCCTGGGCCGGCAGATCGTTCCAGCTTCTGGCGCCGGCGCTGGTGCCTTTCCAGCCCTCCAGCGTCTCGTAGACCGGTTCGACGCGCGCCTGCGCACCCTGGCTGGCCGGCAGATAGTCGATCGCCTCGCCATCGAGGCGGTAGCCGGTGCAGACCTTGATCTCGTCCAGCCCGTCGAGCACGTCGAGCTTGGTCAGGGCGATGCCCTTGATGCCGTTTACGGCGACGGCTTGGCGAACCAGCACGGCATCGAACCAGCCGCAGCGGCGCTTGCGGCCGGTGACGACGCCGAACTCGTGGCCGCGCGTGCCCAGGAACTCGCCGATCTCGTTCTTCTGTTCGGTCGGGAACGGACCTTCGCCGACACGCGTCGTATAGGCCTTGGTGATGCCGAGCACATAACCGATGGCACCCGGGCCGACGCCGGATCCGGCGGCCGCTTGGCCAGCCACCGTGTTGGACGAGGTGACGAACGGATAGGTGCCGTGGTCGATGTCGAGCAGCGTGCCCTGCGCGCCCTCGAACAGGATGCGTTCGCCGGCACGGCGCTTGTCGTCGAGGATCTTCCAGACGCGGTCCATATAGGGCAGGATCTCGTCGGCGACCGAAATCAGCTCACTCATGATTGCGCCATGCGTGACTTCGGAGTGGCCGAGCCCGCGGCGCAGCGCATTGTGATGCGTCAGCAGCCTGTCGACCTTCAAGGGCAGCGTTTCCAAATCCGCCAAATCCATCACCCTGACTGCGCGCCGGCCCACCTTATCCTCATAAGCGGGGCCGATGCCGCGACGGGTCGTGCCGATTTTCGTTCCCGAATTGGAGGCGGCGTCTTCGCGGAATCCGTCCAGCTCCCGGTGCAAGGACAGGATAAGCGCGGTGTTTTCGGCTATTTTCAGGCGCTCCGGCGTCACCTCGACCCCTTGCGCCTTCAATTTCGTTACTTCCGCGACGAAGGCATGCGGGTCGAAGACGACGCCATTGCCGATGATGGACAGCTTGCCTTGCCGCACCACGCCGGACGGCAGCAGCGACAGCTTGTAGACCTTGCCGTCGACGACCAGCGTATGGCCGGCATTGTGGCCGCCCTGGAAGCGCACGACGACGTCGGCGCGTTCCGACAGCCAGTCGACGATCTTGCCTTTGCCCTCGTCGCCCCATTGCGAGCCGACGACCACCACATTGGCCATGTTTCTTTTCCCTTGAGGCGCCGCTCCGAGCGGCTTGAATGGTTCGAAACGACAGGCTTCTATCGCATCGGCCAGAAAATCGGAATCGATTTTCGGATAGCACGACGCGAACGTTCAAAGCCTTGAGACGCGTACTTTGTGCGTCCAGGTGGACGTACGTCGTTCTATAACGTCAACACCCGGCGAGCGCGACCATTCTTTGCCGCCGAAAGCGCCCTCAGGCACAACAATTTTCGCGTTTGACATCATTTACTTGGGCGAACCACCACAATAGGTCGGCAATGACCCTGCCCACCCCGGCTGGAATTTCGCGATGCATCGAACCGCCTATCTGTTCCTGCTGTTCACCACCTTGCTGTGGGGCGGCAACTCCGTGGCCGGCAAGCTGGCAGTCGACCATATTTCGCCGATGACGCTGGTCTTCCTGCGCTGGGTCCTGGCCGTTCTGATCATGCTGCCGATCGGCTGGCGAACGCTGCGCGAGGACTGGCCGGTGGTGCGCAGGCATTGGTTGCTGCTTGGCGGGCTCGGCGCTTGCGGCTTCACCTTTTTCAACGCGATCTTCTACACGGCGCTCAACTACACGACGGCGATCAACGTCTCGATCGAGCAGGCGGCAATCCCGATCGTCATCATCCTCGCCAATTTCGTGCTGTTTCGCCTGCGTGTGAACCGGGTGCAGATCGCCGGTGTCGTGCTGACGATCATCGGCGTCGCCCTGACCGCCAGCCACGGCGATCTGCGCCAGCTTCTCAAGCTGGACCTCAACTTCGGCGACGCCATCATGCTGATCGCGGTGCTTTGCTACAGCTTCTACTCGGTCGGGTTGCGGCTGAAGCCGGCCATACGCTGGCAAAGCCTGATGCTGGCGCTGTCGATTGCCGCACTGGTGACCTCGCTGCCTTTCTTCCTCTGGGAGGTGGCTGCCGGCAAGGTCATCATCCCCGATGCGCGCGGCTGGGCGATAGCGTTCTACACTGCGATCGGCGCTTCGGTCGTCTCACAGATTTTTTATATCAGGGGCATCGAACTGATCGGCGCCAACCGGGCCGGCCTGTTCATCAACCTGGTGCCGATCTTCGGCACGCTGCTGTCGGTGCTGATCGTCGGTGAGACATTCCAGCTCTATCAGGGCGTGGCCCTCGTGCTGGTGCTCGGCGGCATCAGCCTGGCCGAATACAGCGGACGTAAAATGGCGACTTGACAGCCGGAAACCTGTGACGGGCCGTGAAAGAACCCTGTCGATATTTCGACGCCATTGTCGAAACGCTCCGTGGGCTTACAAGGCCCGCGGGGCGCTCGCGCATGATTCAGGCGACGCCGACGTCGAAATGCAGCCGCTTGGCGGAGTCGATCGACTTGTGCGCCCGCACCTGTTCCAGCACCTTCTCCGGGAACGGCGCATCGAGATAGAGCAGCGCGATGGCATCGCCGCCAGGCCGGTTGCGGCCGAGCTGGAAGTTGGCGATGTTGACGCCGTTCTCGCCGCAGACCGTGCCGAGCAGGCCGATGATGCCGGGCGCGTCGGCATTCGTCGTGTACAGCATGTGCTGACCGACCTCGGCGTCGAGGTTGATGCCCTTGATCTGGATGAAGCGCGGCTTGCCGTCCGAGAAGCAGGTGCCGGCGATCGCACGTGTCTTGTGCTCGGTCTTGACCGTCAGCTTGATATAGCCGTCGAACACGCCCGATTTGTCGCGCTTGACCTCGGCGACGATGATGCCGCGCTCCTTGACCATGATCGGCGCCGAAACCATGTTGACGTCGGAGACCTGCGGCCGGATCAGCCCGGCAAGTGTGGCGCTGATCAGCGCGCGCGTGTTCATCGTCGCGGTCGAGCCGTCGAACAGGATCTCGACCTCCTTGATCGGATCCTCGGTGACCTGGCCGACAAAGGCGCCGAGCACTTCGGCCAGCTTGACGAAGGGTTTTAGGCGCGGCGCTTCCTCGGCGGTGATCGACGGCATGTTGATGGCGTTGGAAACGGCGCCCTTGATCAGGTAGTCGGCCATCTGCTCGGCGACCTGCAGAGCGACATTCTCCTGCGCCTCCATCGTCGATGCGCCGAGATGCGGCGTCGCCACCACATTCTCCATGCCGAACAGCTCGCTTTTCTCCGCCGGCTCGACCTCGAACACGTCGATGCCGGCGCCTGCCACCTTGCCGCTTTTCAACGCCGCGATCAGGTCGGCCTCGACGATCAGCCCGCCACGGGCGCAGTTGATGATGCGCACGCCGGTCTTCATTTTGGCGATCGCCGAAGCGTCGATGATGTTGCGCGTCTTGTCGGTCAAGGGCGTGTGCAGGGTGATGAAATCGGCGCGGGCGAACAGCTCGTCGAGTTCCACCTTCTCGACGCCGAGCTCCTCGGCGCGACTGTCCGACAGGAACGGATCGAAGGCGATGACGTGCATCTTCAGGCCAACGCCGCGCGTAGCGACGATCGAGCCGATATTGCCGCAGCCGATGATGCCCAGCGTCTTGCCGGTGATCTCGGTGCCCATGAAGCGGTTCTTTTCCCACTTGCCGGCATGGGTCGAGGCATTGGCTTCCGGTATCTGGCGGGCCAGCGCGAAGATCATGGCGACGGCATGCTCGGCGGTGGTGATCGAATTGCCGAAGGGCGTGTTCATCACGATGATGCCCTTGCGGCTCGCCGCCGGGATGTCGACATTGTCGACGCCGATGCCGGCGCGGCCGACCACCTTGAGCCTTGTGGCGGCGTTGATCAGCTTTTCGGTGACTTTGGTCGCCGAACGGATGGCGAGGCCGTCATACTGGCCGATCACTTCGAGCAGCTTTTCCTTGTCCTTGCCGAGATCGGGCAGGTAGTCGACCTCGATGCCGCGATCCCTGAAGATCTGCACGGCGGTGGTGGAGAGTTTGTCTGAGACGAGAACGCGGGGCATGGGCTTCATCCTTTGCGATTGGCGCCCCTCCCCTGACGGGAGGGTCGGCGCGAAGTGCCGGGGTGGGGTGGTTGCGGCCGGGCGTGGCCGAAATCTTTTTCTTCTGGCGGACCGTTGAGTTGGGTGGAGGCGACCCCACCCGGCCCTTCGGGCCACCCTCCCCTCGAAGGGGAGGGATCAGGCGGCCGCCTTGAGCGACGCCTTTTGCGCGGCAAAGGCCCAGTCGAGCCACGGCAGCAGCGCTTCGAGGTCGGAAGTCTCGACGGTTGCGCCGCACCAGATGCGCAGGCCCGGCGGTGCATCGCGATAGGCGCCGATATCGTAGGCGACGCCTTCCTTGTCGAGCGCCGAGACGATGCCCTTGGCGAACGCCGCTTGTCCGTCGGCATCGAGCGCGGCGACGTCCGGGTCGGTGAAGGAAAGACAGACGGACGTGTTCGACCGCGTCGCCGGGTCGGTGGCCAGATGGCCGAGCCATGCGGATTTATCGACGAAACCGTCGATAATGGCGGCGTTGGCGTCGGCGCGGGCAATCAATGCGTCGAGACCGCCGATCGACTTCGCCCAACGCAGCGCGTCGAGATAATCCTCGACGCACAGCATCGACGGCGTGTTGATGGTTTCGCCCTTAAAAATGCCTTCGATGAGCTTGCCGCCCGAGGTGAGGCGAAAGATTTTCGGCAGCGGCCAGCCAGGCTTGTAGCTTTCCAGCCGCTCGACGGCGCGTGGGCTGAGGATCAGCATGCCATGCGCACCTTCGCCGCCCAGCACCTTCTGCCAGGAGAAGGTGACGACGTCGAGCTTGCCAAAATCGAGCTTTTGCGCAAAGGCCGCCGACGTGGCGTCGCAAATGGTCAGGCCCTTGCGGGCGGCCGGGATGAAATCGCCGTTCGGCACGCGCACGCCTGAGGTCGTGCCGTTCCAGGTGAAGACCACGTCGCGGTCGAAGTCGATTTTTGTCAGATCCGGCAGTGCGCCGTAGCCGGCTTCGATCCTGCGCACGTCGGCGAGCTTCAGCTGCTTGACCACATCGGTGACCCAGCCGGAACCGAAACTCTCCCAGGCGACCATGTCGACGCCGCGTTCGCCGAGCAGCGACCACAGCGCCATCTCGACCGCGCCGGTGTCCGACGCCGGCACGATGCCGATGCGATAATCTGCCGGAACCTGGAGAATTTCCCGCGTCAGCTCGATCGCCTGTTCGAGCTTGGTCTTGCCGATCTTGGCGCGGTGCGAGCGTCCGAGCGCGGCATTGGCCAGCGCCTCGACTGACCAGCCGGGGCGTTTTGCACAGGGACCTGAGGAAAAATTGGGATTTGCCGGGCGCAGTCCGGGCTTCGTATGGATCGTCATCGTGGTCTATCCTTCCAGATAGTGGCCCCTCGTTGGGGAGGGGTGGCCCACAGACGGCGATATGCGTTCAGGCTTCCGGCGTCAAGAGGAAAGTTTTTGTCGCTGACGGGATACTGGTCGCATCCCAGACCAAAAACAGAACGGCGGACCGAAGTCCGCCGCTGGCATCCCCGAGGCTTTCGCCGTGCCTACCAGAGATCGTAGCGCAACCCGACCTTGACCTGATGATTGCTGATCCCTTTGTCGATCGGATAGGAATCCAAATCCTGTGCGGTGGTATATTCGGCGTCGGGTGCGGAAAAATATTGATAGCCCAGATCGACTGAAAGGTTCTTGGACACCTGGTAGGCAAGGCCGGCGTTCAGCGTATAGGCGAAAGAGTAATGGGTCTCGTTGTCATCGCGGACGAAATCGTCGGCGGGGTTGGCGTTGTCTGTGAAGTAGTCCGCCGAGAGGCGCCGCCTGGTCTGGACAATACCGATACCGGCGCCGAGATAGGGTGTGATCCCGACATAGGTGCCAAGATCGACATAGCCGTTGAGCATGCCCGAGAACGCGTAGTTCTCCAGGTCCGCCGATGCCACGGTCGTTCCGTTGTCATAGCTGACGCTGATCTCGTTGCCGGGCAGATAGCCCAGATTGAGATCGGCGCGCAGATAATCGTTAAAATGGTAGCCGAAGCCGATGCTGGCGAAGATGTGATCCTCTTCTTCGTCGAAGTTCGCTGGCGCGAAGGCGAAGTCCTCATTGTCGAAGCTCTTCTGCACCAGATAGGAGACATCGCCGCGCAGATACCATCCCGAACCGACTTCGACCGGCACATAGTCCGGCGCCTGGTCGACATAGATCGGCGGATCGTAGTCGGCGCCAAGCGCCTGCGACAACGGCGTCAGGGCGATTGCTGCAAGCGCCAGTGCTATGCGCGATTTGACTGTCATGATCCCCGGCTCCCGAAGGTGGCGCCATTCGCGATCGCGAGCGCCGTTTCAGGGCATTGTTAACCATAGTGGTTAAGTGGCGGTTAAGGATAACAGGGCGTTAGCGAATTGATTTTGATGCGCGTTCCGCCACAACGAGAAAAACCGCCCGGCTTTTGCCGGGCGGTCCGCAAACCTGCTCTCGAAGCGATTACTTGGTGTAAACCGGTTCGGGTTCGTAGGCGATCGGCTCCGGCTGGGCGCAGTCCGAGTTGCCGAACTGGTAGCGCAGGCCGCCGCGCACTTCGTGCACATTGATGCCTTTGTCACGGCCGGGACCGACATTGCTGTCTGAAGCGTAGTCGAACATCTTGCCGCCCTCGATACGGCTGAAGCGGTAGCCGAGATCGAGCTTGACGCGATCGGTCAGGCAGTAGGAGGCGCCCGCCATGGCCGCATAGGCAAAGCGCCAGCCCTTGCCGCCATGATGCTCGAACTCGCCGTCGATGTCATTGTTGTGCAGCGTGTCCCATTTGACCCAGGCGCCGCCGATGCCGGCGCCGACATAAGGCGTGACGCCGTGCCAGGTGCCGATATCGACATAGGCATTGGCCAGGAGCAGCAGCGCCGTATAGGATGAGTGGTCGGTCGAAGTGCAGGGCGTCTGATTGATGCCGCAGAAGCCGCTGGTCGAGCCGCGGAAATCGGATTTGCTCATCCAGCCCGCGGTCAGGTCGGTACGGAAATGCCGGTTGATCTGGTAGCCGACGCCGGCGCCGGCCGAGAAGGCGCCATCCAGCTTGCCGCTGTCAAAGCTGCCAGTGCCTGGAACCGCCCCGTAGGTGATGTAGTCGCCGCCGCGGAACTTCGACCAGTGGTAGTCGATGTCGCCGCGAATGTACCAGCCGCCATATTCGACCGGCTGCTCGTAGACGGGCGGCGGCGGGGCCGGCTCGACCACAGGCGGCTCGACGAAGTCGGCGGCCAACACTGGTCCGGCCACGCCCGCGAGCAGCGCGGCAAAGAGGCCCATTCTTGCTGTATTGAACATGCTTGTCACCCCTGAGAACCCTCGGCACAGCGAACGCGTCCGAATCTGATTGGTTTCAGTCGTGGATAATGAATTGGAAAAGTTAAAAGCCGTTTAACCCTATCGCTTAACCATGAATCTCTAAATCTTTCAGGATTTTCGCGTTGTCCGCCAACGATTTGGCGTGCGGACACACGAAAAAAGCCCGCCGGAGGGCGGGCTTTTCACCTGGCAAAAACTGGGGGATCAGGCAGCGCTGCGGGCTTCCGAAATGACCTCGACGATGTCGTTGACGACGGCCTCGACCAGTTGCTGATCGTCGCCTTCCGCCATGACGCGGATGAGCGGTTCCGTGCCGGACGGCCGGATGACCAGGCGGCCAGCCTGGCCCAAACGATGGCGTCCATCTTCGATCGCCGCCTTGACCAGGGCTTCCTCGAGCGGCTTGCCGCCGGAAATATGAACGTTCTTCAGCAATTGCGGCACCGGCGCGAACTTCTTCGACAGTTCGCTGACCGGTCGGTTCTGCCGCTTGATGCAGGCGAGCACCTGGAGTGCCGAGACGAGGCCGTCGCCGGTGGTGGAAAAATCGGACAGCACGATGTGGCCCGACTGTTCGCCGCCGACATTCAGGCCGTGCGCACGCATGTGCTCGACGACATAGCGGTCGCCGACCTTGGTGCGGTGCAACTGCAGGTTCATGTCGCCGAGGAAGCGTTCGAGGCCGAGATTGGACATCACCGTCGAGACGACGCCACCGCCGGCTAGCCGGCCGCTCTGATGCCAGGACTCGGCAATCAGCGCCATGATCTGGTCGCCATCGACGATCGCGCCGTTCTCGTCGACGATGACGACGCGGTCGGCGTCGCCGTCGAGCGCGATGCCGATATCGGCGCGCACTTCATGCACCTTCTTCTGCAGGCCGGCCGGATGGGTCGAGCCACACTCCTTGTTGATGTTGAAGCCGTTGGGCTCGACGTTGATGGCGACAACTTCGGCGCCGAGTTCCCACAGCGCCTCGGGCGCCACCTTGTAGGCGGCGCCATTGGCGCAATCTACGACGATGCGGAGGCCCGACAGCGACATCGACCGCGGCAGCGTGCGCTTGGCAAATTCGATATAGCGGTCATGAACGCCGTCGACGCGCTTGGCGCGGCCGAGCCCGTCCGAGTCGGCGAGCGCCAGTTCGATATCCTTGTCGAGCATGCCCTCGATGCGCTCCTCGATCTCGTCGGAAAGCTTGTAGCCATCGGGACCGAACAGCTTGATGCCGTTGTCGTAGTAAGGATTGTGCGAGGCCGAGATCATCACGCCGATGTCGGCGCGCAATGAGCGCACCAGCATGGCGACCGCGGGCGTCGGAATCGGGCCGAGTAGGAACACATCCATGCCGGCGGCGCACAGGCCCGACACCATCGCATTCTCGATCATGTAGCCGGAAAGTCTGGTGTCCTTGCCGAGCACGACGCGGTGACGATGGTTGCCGCGCTGGAACGAAAGGCCGGCGGCCATGCCGACCCTCATGGCGACCTCCGCCGTCATTGGAAATCTATTGGCGCGGCCGCGAATGCCGTCCGTTCCGAAATAACTTCCTGCCATGCTAGTCAGCTTCCCGATGGTTCATTGCCGGCACGTCATGCCACACATTGGCCCGAGCCCTGTCATCACAATTCATGATTATAGGGCACCATTCCTTAGAAAACTGTTGTCTTGTGTGTTTTGTGTCACGTCAGTGCTTTGAATTTGCCTGCCCTGGTTGCGCCAGCAGCGTTCAGAACCTTCAGACCGCATCTGGATTCTTTCATGTGCCAATCAGCGGCATCGAAGTCAGAATCCCCGTCGCGTTATTCTGGGCCGGCCGCACTGGCCGACCCGCTCGGCCCGTCATGCGAGGCAGTTCCCGGAGAGTGGTCCGCTCTATACAAGTTTTCCGTGCATATGCGCCCAGGAAATTGCCTGGGGGCAGGAGCTGGCAACGAGTTCATCCAAAATAATGCACTTTCCGAAGGGTTTTACGCCATTTGCCCTCTGGCGCAACCATTCGTTGAGTGCTATTGCTTGCTTGGTACATAACGTGAACATCAGAGGAGAAGACACATGCTTATCCATCGACTTGCAACTTTGACGGGTCTTGCCGTCGTGACTTTATTCCTGGCAGCGCCCGCCAATGCGCTGACCATGGCTGAATGCAGCACCAAGTATAACGCGGCAAAGGACGCCGGAACACTTGGCGGGCAGAACTGGAACCAGTTCCGCAAAGCAGAATGCGTCACCGTCGCCGCCGCAACCGACGCCACGCCAGCCAAGGCGAACAGCACCAGCGCTGCAACGCCCGATGCGGCCGCCGCAGCGACGACCAAGGCAGCGGCAACTGCCAATGCAGGCAGCGGCCTCAGCAGGGCGGAGTGCGGCGCCAAATATCGGGCGGCCAAGGCCGGCAACACGCTGAACGGCATGAAGTGGAACGACTTCCGCATGAGCCAGTGCGGTGCCAGTGCCTTCGACGACGACACCAAGCCGGCAGCCGATCAGGCAAGCCTCACCAGCCAGCCGAAAAAGCCGACCGTGACCGCTCCCCAGGGAGTGACGTTTCCGAAGGCGATCTCGGACAAATATAGCAGCGAAACTCCGGCCAAGGCCCGCATGTACACCTGCCGCGACCAGTACCAAGCCAACAAGGGGGCCGGGACGCTGGGTGGCCTCAAGTGGATCCAGAACGGTGGCGGCTTCTACAGCCTGTGCAATGCCGCGCTGAAGAGCTGATCGACATTAACATTCGAACATAGCAAGGCTCGCGAAGGTTCGCGGGCCTTTTGCTGCTGGCGGTTGCAGGCAGGGCCAGGATATGCCGTATCTGCGCTAGCGAGGCGCTGTCGGCGCCGCTGCCAATCTCCCCCCTTGCGGGCCCTTGCGGGGAGATCAGCCCTCATCACGGCATCCGCAAACCTTCAACGTCTATTTCCCATGTGGAGAATCCCCTGCACTGGGTGAAGTGATGGAGTTTTTCAGGCCGCGATCGGCTGTCGCTGTCGGCACCTCGTGAACAAAAACGCCGCGTCCAAGCCGCGGCGTTTTCGAAATCAGTCTCCTGAGCCGGAGCCTAGCTTGACGGCTGAGGCTCCATGCCGCCTTCGGGCTCCGGGCCCTTCTTGCGGCGGCTGCCGGACTTCGGCACGGCCGAGCCGCGGCTCGGCGGCGTGTCGTCGCCGAGATCGCGTGCCGGCTTGTGGCCGGCGATCAGCTGCTTGATCTCGTCGCCGGACAGCGTCTCATATTCCAAAAGCCCCTGCGCCAGCGCAATCCATTCATTCTTCTTCTTGGTCAGGATGGATTTCGCCGTCGAATAGGCCTCGTCGATCAGCCGGCGCACTTCAGCGTCGATGATCTGCGCCGTCTCTTCCGAGACGTTCTGCGTGCGCGCCACCGAATGGCCGAGGAACACTTCCTCCTGGTTGTCGCCATAGGCGACGTGGCCAAGCTTGTCGGAAAAACCCCAGCGTGTGACCATGGCGCGCGCCAGCTTGGTTGCCTGCTCGATGTCCGAGGAGGCACCCGAGGTGATGTTCTCCTTGCCGAACTTGAACTCCTCGGCGACGCGGCCACCCATCATGATGGCAAGGCGCGAGATCATGTATTTGTAGCTCATCGAATAGCGGTCGCCTTCCGGCAACTGCATGACCATGCCAAGGGCCCGGCCGCGCGGGATGATGGTCGCCTTGTGCAGCGGATCGGCCGACGGCACGTTCAGCGCCAGGATGGCGTGGCCGGCCTCGTGATAGGCGGTGAGTTCCTTCTCGGCCTGGGTCATCGCCGACGAGCGGCGCTCGGCGCCCATCATGATCTTGTCCTTGGCGTCCTCGAACTCGGCCATGGTGACAAGGCGCTTGTTGCGCCGCGCCGCCATCAGGGCGGATTCGTTGACGAGGTTCATAAGGTCGGCGCCGGAAAACCCCGGCGTGCCGCGCGCGATCACCTTGAGGTCGACATTGGGGGCCAGCGGCACGTTGCGCACATGCACCTTCAGGATCTTCTCGCGGCCGACGATGTCGGGGTTCGGCACCACCACCTGGCGGTCGAAACGGCCGGGCCTGAGCAGCGCCGGATCGAGCACGTCCGGCCGGTTGGTGGCAGCGATCAGGATGATGCTTTCGTTGGATTCGAAGCCGTCCATTTCGACCAGCAACTGGTTCAGCGTCTGCTCGCGCTCGTCGTTGCCGCCGCCGAGGCCGGCGCCGCGATGGCGGCCGACCGCGTCGATTTCGTCGATGAAGATGATGCAGGGCGCATTCTTCTTGGCCTGGTCGAACATGTCGCGGACGCGGCTAGCGCCAACGCCGACGAACATCTCGACAAAGTCCGAGCCGGAAATGGTGAAGAACGGCACGTTGGCCTCACCGGCGACCGAACGGGCAAGCAGCGTCTTGCCGGTCCCGGGAGGGCCGACGAGCAGCACGCCGCGCGGAATCTTGCCGCCAAGCCGCTGGAACTTCTGCGGATCACGCAGGAATTCGACAATCTCTTCCAAATCCTGCTTGGCTTCGTCGACGCCGGCGACATCCTGGAAGGTGACGCGGCCATGCGCTTCAGTCAAAAGCTTGGCCTTCGACTTGCCGAAGCCCATGGCGCGGCCGGAGCCGGACTGCATCTGGCGCATGAAGAATATCCAGACGCCAAGGATGAGGATCATCGGCAGCCAGGAGATGAGATAGCTGAACAGCGAATTGGAACCGTCGGATTCGGGGCGCGCGTTGATGGTGACGTTCTTATCCTGGAGTCTCGAAACCAGCGACGGATCACCCGGCGAATAGGTCTGGAAGCCGGTAGAGGTGTCGGTATAGGTGCCCGAGATGCGGGCACCCGCGATGGTCACCGTCTTGACCCGGCCGGCCGCGACGTCCTGCAGGAACTGCGAATAGGGGACGTCACTCGCTGCTCCGCGCGTCTGCGGCGTCTGGAACAGATTGAAGAGAGCGATGAGCAGGACCGCTATGATCGCCCAGAGCGCGAGATTGCGATAATTCGGATTCATCAATTGTCCCGTTGGTGTCCGCCAGCGGACACGCGTCGTGAGAGGAAACTTGGGTCTAACATAGGGATGGCGCCCTTCATTGCCAAGCAGAACAGCATGTCGCGGTTAAGCTTTCGCCCATGATCAACCGGCAGTGTGGCCGCCGAAAGGCGGGGCAGGAAGTCGCGGCGCACCGATCAGCGCGGCGACAGTTCCGGCCGGCGCCAGGTCGAAGGACGGCAGGAAGCGGGCAAAGGGCGCGACGACCGGGCATACCGCCATTCCTGGCAAGACCGGGCTGTCGCCAGGATATTCGCTTGCGCGCCACAGCACCGGCTCGGCCGCCAGAGCCGCGCGGACAAGGCTTGGCTGCGTGCCGTTTTCGGCAATCGCCAGTCTTGCGGCACCAGCCGCGCCGAGCGGCGCGATCAAAAATGCACCCGGCTCGTCGCCCAATGTGATCCTCCGGCGACCGTCCCAGAGGGCATTGTTCACGGCAGGCGCAGCGGGCGGCAGGTTGCGGGTTTCGCGACGCAGGAAGATGCCGGCACGCCGCGCATCGACCACCGTCCGCGACAAAGTAGCGCAAAACGGGGCAGCCAAAATTGGGGTTGTGCCAGGAGGTCCGGGCCTCAGCCGGTTGAGCAGCGCCTCGCTGCGAGCCTGACCGGGCAGAAAGGCAACGCCGCCGACAGTCGCCAGCAGGATCCGCAGCGCGTAGACGGCCGCCGCCTCGTCGACGGCTGTCGCAAAGCCCGGATCGAGACGGACAAGGCCGGCTGCGGGCCTGCTGGCAAAGCCACGGATCAGCACGGCGGCGCGATGGCCAAGCTGCTCGCGCTCCACCGCAGCCCGCGCGGCCAGCGTCAACGCGTCTTCCCGCGCACCATTGCGGTCGGCAAGCGCTGCGCGGATACGTGGCCTCTCGAAAGCCTCGTCTTCATTGGTCGGGTCTTCGGTCCAGCCGACATTCGCGCGCCGGAGGACTTCGCGCAGCGCAGCACGCCGTGTGCCGAGAAGCGGCCGTGCGATCCAGATCCGCCAGTCATAGAGGGTGGCCGGTGCCATGCCTGCTAGGCCACGCCCTGGCTCTCGCACCCTCTCTTGGCGAGCTTGCCGCATCAGCACGGTCTCGGCCTGGTCGTCGGCCGTGTGGCCGGTCAGGATCAGGCCGATACCTTCCGCCTGCGCCGCCTCGACCAGCAACCGGTAGCGTGCCTCTCGCGCGGCAGCCGGCAGGCCGGTCGAAGGCTTGCGTCCGGACCAGAGCAGGATGCGGTGGGCAATGCCGCGCCCGGCGCAAAGCCTGGCCACGGCCTGTGCTTCCGCTGCCGAGCCCGGCCGCAGACCGTGATCGATGGTCACAGCCAGCAATTTCGTTGCCGGCGCGGTACGGTCGAGGTGATCTTTGAGGAGAAGGAGGAGGGCGGTCGAGTCGCTGCCGCCGGACACGGCCGCAACAGCGCCGCTGGTAAAGTCGATCTGCGAAAAAACCGAACGGTCAGGCTCGGTTTCGGGCGTCAATGCATGTCGCCCAAAAGTGGCCCCTGATCTGGGGCAACAAGTCTTGGGGCAACGACATGCAAGAGAAAAACTAACACGCCGCGAGCGCCCTTTCCTGCTTGACGCGTTCCTTGAGCGCGCCGGAAACGTTCGGATAGCGCTTGCCGATCTCGCCGAAAGTGGCGCAGGCCACGTCGCGCTGGTTCAATCCGACCAGTGACACACCGAGCTTCAGCAGCATGTCGGGAGCCTTCTTGGCCTTCGGATAGTCCTTGCTGGCGGCGAGGAAAGTCTCGGCCGCGTCGCGGTACTTCTGCTGGCCGAGCAGGGACTCACCCAGCCAGTAATGCGCGTCCGCCGTCTTGGCGTCCTTGGGGAAGCGGGCGATGTGGTCGCGAAAACCCTGTTCGGCAGTGCCGTAGTCGCCCGACAGGATGAACTGATAGGAATTGCGGTAAAGCTCCTCCGGGTCGTCGGTGGCGGGCAGCGCCGCGACCACCGTATCGTCGGACTTGCCGGCCTGCGTGCCAGCGGCCAGGTCGCTGGTAACTTGGTCGCTGGGGGCGGTGTTCTGCGCCGGTGCATGTGCCTGCGTCTTGCCGTCTGCGTCGATCACATTGCCGTTCTTGTCGACGGTGATGGTGCCGAACGTCTTCGGCGGCGTGCCCGGGATCACCGCGCCGGGTTCCCCTGTCGGTGATTCGACGATGACCTCGCCGCTCTGGCCGCCCGCGGGCGGTGTGCCCGCATCGGCCGGCGCATGCGTCGCCGGAGCCTCGGCGACGCTGCTGTCGGTGTTGGTGGTGGCGTCCGACTTCTTCTGCTCGCGTGGCTGCTGCGCACCTTGTGAGCCGCCTTCCAACTGCTGGAAGCGGAACTCGTTGTCTTCCTGCTGCTTGCGGATCTGCTCCTGCATCTGCAGCACCTGGAAGTTGAGCTCCTCGATCTTGCCGTTCATTTGCCGGAGTTGTTCCTCCAGCCCCGTAGTGCCGGTGCCATCCTGCGCAAATTGCACCTGATCCGGTTTCTTTTTTTCACCGAAAATGCCGAGCGTCGGCAGGCGGAAGGAAAAACCGCTTTTTTCTGTGCCTTGCTCATTGCCTACTGCCGGGGCAGCGACGCTTGATACGAGCAGCAACGCAAGCGTGCCGCTCAAGACCGATCTGAAATGCATGTGCCTCTCGCCGTGGATTGTTTGCCTGTTGCATGCCTTCCGATCGGAGTGGACCGTCAGGCGCCTCAGTTATTACCAAGGACGCAGGACTTCGGCCAAATTTTGTTTCAAGTCCCACATCCGGGCACCGGACATGAAAAAGGCGGCCGCAGCCGCCTTTCACACGTAGGTGTTGCATTTCTGCCGATCGGAAAATTGCCGATCAGGAACCGGCGCCGCTGATCGTGGTGACGGCGCGGCGGTTCTGCGACCAGCAGGAGATGTCGTCGCAAACCGCGACCGGACGCTCTTTGCCGTAGGAAATGGTCTTCAGGCGCTGGGCAGAAACGCCCCTGGCGACGAGGAAGTCGCGGGTGGCGGCGGCGCGGCGGGCGCCGAGCGCCAGATTGTATTCGCGCGTGCCGCGCTCGTCGGCATGGCCTTCGATGACGATGGCATACTGCCGATACTGGTTCAGCCATTGCGCCTGCCGCGAAAGCGTCGTCTGCGCGTCGGCGCGGATCGAGGACGAATCCGTATCGAAAAAGATGCGGTCGCCGATGTTGACGGTGAAGTCCTGGGCCGATCCGGGCGTTGCCGCCCCGGCGCCGCTGAGACCGAGATCGGCGGCGCTGTTCAGGTTCTTCTTCGAGGCGCAGCCGGCGATGGCGAGCAACGCCACCAGCGCGATCATCGCCGGGTTTCTGGTAAGTGCTGCGATACGGCCCATGCCGCCTCTCCTTCGCAATTCGAGTGATTTCGTTGATCGTCCAGTAACCACGTTTGGGTTAACCGGCGTTCAAGAAACACGGTTAAAATTTGGTTTCGGCTGCCGTCCACAGCCGTTTTGCCCAAGGGGAATCCGAGGAGGCAACAATGCGCGCGGACCGTAGGCAGAAATGCGGCTGAAACGCGACCAAGCCGTGGAAAAGAGCGAATTGAAGAGTTGAAGAACTGAGGAATTGAGGAAAGAGGTCACCTCAGCTTCTCTCTGAGATTTGACCAGCATTCCGTAGATGCGGGCATAGGATTGCAACCACTCGTCGCGTTGCGCCTGGGTGATATACTCCAGATCGAACGCATACGAAATCCACGTCTCCACTTCACTGCATGACCCTATCGCCATCGAAATGAACCGTGCGAATTCGGGCTTGGAGCGGGTTTGTTTGGCAAAACCCTCAGCCAAATTGGCGCAGATCGCCTTGCTGGAACGACGTAGTTGATCGGCGAGCGCGTATTGCTCCATTTTCGGAAAAGCAAGCGTGGCTCTGTGTACCCCAAGGGAAACTGCATAGGCACGCTTATAGACTTCCAAATCCCTCGCGTGCTCGATGTAGGCCGCTGCCTTCTCCATCCTTCAGTTCTTCAACTCGTCAGTTCCTCAATTCCTCAATTCCCCTTCCAGCCTATTCCAGCAGCGGCGACCAGGCCGGGTCCGAAGCGAAATTCGAGGTCGGGATCGACTGTTCGTTGCGGCCGGTGAGATCGACCGAAACGAGTTTCGGGCCGCCGGCAGAATCGCGGAAGAACATCAGCACCCGGCCGTTGGGCGCCCAGGTCGGCCCCTCCTGCTGGAAGCCGGTTGAAAGGATGCGCTCGCCTGAACCGTCGACGCGCATGACGCCGATCTGGAACTCGCCGGCGGTCTGCTTGGTGAAGGCGATGAGGTCGCCGCGCGGGGACCATACCGGCGTCGAATAGACGCCGTCGCCGAAGGAGATGCGGGTCTGGCCAGAACCGTCGGCGCCCATCACATAGATCTGCGCGCGGCCGCCGCGGTCGGAGGTGAACACCACCTTGCTGCCATCCGGCGAATAGGACGGCGAGGTGTCGATGGCCGTCGAGTTGGTGAGCCTGGTCGTCGAGCGGCTTCTCAAATCCATGGCGAAGATGTTGGAATTGCCGTCGTCGCGCAGCAGGCTCATGATCACCTTCTGGCCGTCGGGCGAGAACCGCGGCGCAAAGGTCATGCCGGGAAAGTCGCCGACCAGTTCGCGCTGCCCGGTCTCGATCTGCAGCAGATAGACCTTCGGCTGGCCGCTTTCATAGGACATGTAGGTGATTTCCTGCCGGTTTGGCGAGAAACGCGGGGTCAGCACGATCGATCTGCCGTCCGACAGGTAGCGGATATTGGCGCCGTCCTGGTCCATGATGGCGAGGCGCTTCTTTCGCGCGTTCTTTGCGCCCGATTCGTCGATGAAGACGACGCGCGTGTCGAAATAGCCCTTCTCGCCGGTCAGCCGCTCATAGATGGCGTCGGCGATGATGTGGGCGACGCGCCTTGTGTTGGCGTCGTTGGCGAAGAACTGCTCGCCCGACATCTGCTGGCCGGCAAAGGTGTCCCACAACCGGTACTGGGCACGGACGCGGCCATCGGCCTCCTTGCTGACGCTGCCGGTGACCAGCGCCTGGGCATTGATCACCTTCCAGTCCTCGAAGCGAGGCGTGGCATCGGGGTTGGAGATCTTTTCGATGAAGGCGCTCTTGTCGATCGGCGCGAACAGGCCGGAGCGTTTCAGGTCTGCGCTGACAATGCCGGAAATCTCCGCGCCCAGCGCATCGCCGCCCTGGAAATCGGTGATGGCGATCGGCAGCGGCTCGACATTGCCTTTGTTGACGTTGAGCTCAACGAGCGCCCGCGCCGGCAAGGTGGCGGCGGCAGTCATGCCCAGCGCCATCGCTACGATCATCAGGAGCGGCTTGAGGATGGATTTCATGTCTTCTCGCTTCTCTTCAATGATTCTACGGGCGCCAGGCCTACAGGCCCAGCATCTCCCTCGGATCGAAAGTGACCCGGACGTCGGCCCAGATGTCCTGCTTGCCGGCGGGAACCTGCAGACCGGCCATGTCGCATTTCTGAACCGCGCGTACGGCACTCTCGTCGAACGGGCGGCTTCCGCTCGATTTTTCGACAGCAGGCCGGCCATCTAGCTTGCCAGACGCGTCCAGATTGAAGCGGATCACGGCCACGTAGCTCTCCGAGCCCTCGACGCCAGCAGGAATTGACCAGCAACCGGCAAGCTGATCTCGGAGCGCCCCTTCCTCCGACTTCGACAACTTCTGGCCCTGATCCTTGTCACCACCGAGCGATGCCTGCTGGGTTGAGCGCTTGGCGCCGCCGCCGGATGGCTTCCGCTTGTCAAGCAGGGCAGCGACCTCATCGGCGTCAAACTGCTTGTCTTCCGATTTCGGCTTGGACGAGGCTTCCTTGACCGGCTTGTCGGCGTCCTTGCGCTCGGGCGCCTTGGCGCTTTCGGCCTGGGCCGGCTGCGGCTTCGGCCGCGCCTGCGGGGCGGGCGCCGAGTCCGGAAGCTGCGTCTCCTCGGTTGGCGGCTCCTGGGCAATGGCCTCGGCAACGGCGTCCGGCTTGACCTCTGGCTTCGGGTCGATGGCGGCGGTATTGTCCTGCGGCGGCGTCGGCGCCGGTTCCTTGGCCGGTGTCGGCTTGGGCTCCGCCTGCTTGACCGGCTCGGGCTTGACCTCTTCCTTCGGCTGCGGGACCGGTGCGACCTCCGTCGCCGGGACAGGCTTCGGCTGCTCCTTCGGTTTCGGCACGTCCTCGGGCTTCGGCTTCTCTTTCGGCGTCGGCGCGGGCGGCGGCGCCTCAGCCATATCGACCGGCTGGGGCTTGGGCTCCGGCGTCGGCGGCTTGTCGGTATCGACGCTGTTGTCGCCGACCGTCTTCGCGTCGGCCACGATGTCCGGACGCTGGGTCGGCAATGGAGTCGGCTTTTCGCTCACCGCAGCTTTCTTGTCGCCTTTCTGTATCTGCGCGATCGCTTCCATCGGCACGATCTCGACTGCGACCGACTCGACTTCGGACGACGGAAGCGCAGCCGGCGCCGACAGTGTGAACAGCCCGAAGGCGATCGCCGTCGCATGCAAGATCACCGATGTGGTGAGGCCGGTCCGCATGTTCTTGTCTACTGGTCCTGTTCCTGCAGCGAGATGAGACTCATATTCTTGTAGCCAGCGGCTTGGACACGGGCCATGACCTGCAGAGCCGCTCCATAATTGGTCGCCTTGTCGGCGCGAAAGAAGATGCGCTCGTCATAGCCGGTCTTCGAGATCGCCTGCAGCTTTGCCACCAGTTCCTCGATCGGGATCTCGGTCTTCTGGATGTAAATCTGGCCGGCGGAGTTGATGGATACCTCGATCGGTTGCGTGTCGGCCGCAATCGCCTTGGCCTGTGTTTCCGGCAGGTCGACCGGAACGCCGACCGTCAGCAGTGGCGCGGCGACCATGAAGATGATCAAGAGCACCAGCATCACATCGACCATCGGCGTGACGTTGATTTCCGATATCATCGCGTGATGGCGGCCGCGCCGCCTGTGGCCGCGACCACCGCGTCCCCCGCCACCCGCGCCTACAGACATTCCCATGATTGTTCCTCAGGTCTTCTGCGCGACTTTTTCATCGATTTGGCGCGAGAGTATGGCGGAGAACTCGTCCGCGAACCCTTCCATGCGCACGGCGATCTTGCTCGCGTCCGACGACAGCTTGTTGTAGGCGATGACGGCGGGAATAGCCGCCAGCAGGCCAATTGCCGTGGCCAGCAGCGCCTCGGCAATGCCGGGTGCGACCACCGACAGGCTGGTGTTCTTCGATGCCGCGATCGCCTGGAACGAGGTCATGATGCCGATCACGGTGCCGAACAGGCCGATGAACGGCGCTGCCGAGCCGGTGGTGGCGAGAAAGCCAAGCCGTCCTTCCAGTTTTTCCATTTCGCGGGTCAGCGCCAGGTCCATCGCCTTGTCGATGCGGGTCTGCAGGCCAAGCGGCGATTTCGCCCCCTTCTCGAAGCTCTTCTTCCATTCGCGCATGGCGGCGACGAAGATGGCGCCCATGCCTGACGTCTTGCGGTCGGCGAGCGTGCGATAGAGCTCTTCCAGCGACTGCCCGGACCAGAACACCTGTTCGAAGCGATTGAGCGCGAGCCGCATGCGGCCATAGGCGACGAGCTTGTCAACGATGATCGCCCAGGTCCAGATCGAGGCGCAGAGCAGCCCGATCATGACCAGCTTGACCACCCAGCCAGCCTGCGTGAACAGCGCCCAAATCGACAAATGCGCGCCCGGTTCGGCGAGTGCGATATTTTCCATGGTTACGTCCTTAAGAATTTTCCGGGCACGGCTGGCGGCTGGCCCATAGGCATCCCTTGTAATCCGTTCGCGCAAAGCTTGCGGGATAACCCCAAAATGCACCGTAGGCGGCCTTTTCAGGGCAAATCTTGGTGAAAGGAAGGCGCTGGATTCCTCCAATCTTCACCACTCTCTTCATGAACCGTTATGGTTAAGGATGGGTTAGGACGCACAGCGCGGCGCATTGCCGCGCCTTGGGCGAGCCACCTGGCATCGTCAGCGGATCATTGGGATCGGTAACTTGCCGATTTGAACTACCGATTTGTCTTGGGCATGAAGGTTGCGATCCATTCCTTCGGAAAGCGCCTTGGCCGGCCGTTCTCGCCGATGATCGCCGCCTCGACCCGCGCCTCGACCAGCACCTCGCCGCCGCGCTTCAGCTGCTGCGCCATAAAGATGCGGGCGCCCGAAATGTCCTCGGTGCGCGTCTCGATGGTCAAGACATCGTCCATGCGGGCGGAGCCGCGAAAGTCGATTTCCATGCGCCGCACCACCCAGATTATTCTTTCGCCGAGCTTCCCGTCGGCAAGCTCGGTGTGGTGGACGCCGGCAAGCCTGAGATAATCGGAACGGCCGCGCTCGAAGAATTCGAGATAGCGCGCGTGATAGACGACACCGGAGAAATCGGTGTCGGCATAATAGACCCGCGCCATCAGCCGGTGGCCGAATTCGGTCAGCGCGCCGGAAAGCCCGGCGCAGAGCGCCGCCGCTTCACCATGATCGTCCATCGCGCTTTCCTTTCTTGGCCTGGCCGGGCACCTAAAGCGCGACGCGCTCCAGGTGATGTTTGCGGGCGCGCGTCGTTGTCGCAAAACCGCTGCACAGTTTTGGGCGACACGCATTAACTTGGCGCATGAACCCGATGGCACTGTTGACGGCGATGATCAAGACCTCGATGGCAGCGCTGCTTGCGCTGGCCGCGCTGGTGCCGCCGGGCCAGGCGGCGAGCTTTATGATGAAGCGCGGCCTCAATCTCGACCAATGGACGACATGGCCGGGCGAGGACAAATGGGGCGACCGGCGGGCAATCCTGCCCTATCCGGAATGGCGCAAATTCCTCAACGACGACGACCTCAAGGCGCTGAAGAGCGCCGGCTTCGATTTCCTGCGCATGCCCGTCGATCCGTCGCCGTTCCTGTCCGGCGAGACGCTGGCGCTGCGCGACGAGCTCTATGCCAGCGTGCTGGCCTCGGTGCGCATGATCAATCGCGCCGGCTTGAAGGTGATCGTCGACATGCACCTGATCCCCAGCGGCAGCAGCCGCAAGATCGGCATGGGCGAGGTGATGGACGATCCACAAATGTTCGACGCCTATGTCGAAATGGTGCGCAAGATGGCGCGCACGCTGGCCGATGAGGATCCGCGCCAAGTCGCTTTCGAGCCGATGAACGAGCCGGTCATCGACTGCGACGCCGACGGCACCGGCCTGTGGCCGGAGCGCCAGCAGAAACTGTTCGCGGCGGCGCGTTCGTCAGCCACCAGGCTCACCCTGATCCTGACCGGCGCCTGCTATTCCAAGGCGGTATCGCTGGCAAAGATCGATCCGAAGGCGATCCCCGACGACAACATCATCTGGACCTTTCACTCCTACGACCCGTTCCTGCTGACCCATCAGGGCGCGACCTGGGCCGGCGACTTCATCCCCTATGTCACCGGCCTGCCCTATCCGCTCAGCGCCATCCCGCGCGCCCAGCTGGATGCTGCGCTCGATACGATCCGCGCAAGGATCAAGGCCGAGGCGCCATGGGCGCGCCAGAGCGGCCTGCTTGCCTATCTCGACGAGCAGGTCGCCAGCCTGGACACGGACGAGGAGCTGCGCGAGACGATGGAGGCGCCGTTCACCAGGGTCGAGGCCTGGGCAAAGGCCAACGGGATAAAGCCGGAGAACATCACGCTCGGCGAATTCGGCATGATCCGCCAGGAATACGGCAATCCCTACGTGATGCCGGCCGAATACCGTGCCGCTTATGTCAGGGACATGATCGCGCGCGCCGAAGCCCATGGCTTCGCATGGTCGGTCTGGAGCTATGGCGGCGCCTTCGGCATCGTCGACGCTTTTGATGGCGACAAGGCCGAGCCGGATGTGATGGACGCGATCAGGTCACTTCATTGAAGTGCTGAACCCAGGTCGATCGAAAGAATCTCTGGGCGCATCCCGAAACGCACCGGCAGGATGCTGAAACCGAGGCCTCCGGAGACGATCAGGTTACAGTTCTCCTCCACGACATGGCCATAGGCAAAACGGTTGCCGAAGCGGGACGGCACGACCGGAGAATAGCCGAGCAACCGCACCTGTCCGCCATGGGTATGACCCGAAAGGGTCAACGATACCCGTGGCGGGACCTTCGGGAAAATGTCCGGCTCATGTGCCAGCAGGATAACAGGGGCCTTGTCGCTTACCTTTGCCAGCGTGCCGTGCAGATCGTCCAGTCCTTTGAACCTGCTGCGGCCCCAGGCCTTGCCCGGCCGCAGCGCAAGTTGGTCGGCAAGTCCGGCGACCCAGAAGCCATGCCCGTCTTTTTCCAGGCGCACCACATCGTTTTCCAGGACCGGTATGCCGGCGCTCTCGAGCGCCCGGCGCGCACCGTCGGCCCCAACCCGGCCTTCTGCGCGGAAAGGTCCTCCCACCAGTCGTGATTGCCAAGGATGGACCACACGCCGAGTGGCGCCTTCAGGCCTGACAAGGCCGGCGCCCATTCGGAGGAGCCCACCCAGTCCGTAACCAGGCGTGTGCCGGCTGCATAGTCGCCAAGCAGGACAATCAGATCCGGCTGCAGGCTGTTCGCCCGTTCGGCAAGTGACCTGATCCGCTCCGGCGTCATCCATGGCCGACAGGCATGAATATCGACGAGAGCGACGACGCGAAGCCGCAATCCTGCAGTCCAGTTTGGCGGGGTCAGTGAATAGCGCTTTACATGTGTCAGCAGCATCGGCTCGAGGCCAACCGCATAAGCATTGAGCGACACGGCGGATAGGAAGGAACCGCCGATGAGGCGCAGGAAGCCGCGTCTGGTGATCATCGCTCAACCCCTTCGTTCGTGGAACCGACGGTCCCACAGCGAAGCGTTAGAGCCCGCAAATGCGCCGGCAAGCTGACCAGGATTAGGAGATTTTGCGCAGGAATGGAGCCGCAAGGCCGCGCGGCTACTCTTCCTGGAACAGGCTGATCTGCTGCTGCGCAAGGTCCTTCGGCGCATCGAGGCCGAGATGCCGCCAGGCATTGGCGGTCAGCACGCGGCCGCGCGGTGTGCGCTGAATAAAACCCTGCTGGATCAGATAGGGCTCGATGATGTCCTCGATGGCGTCGCGCGGCTCGGAAAGCCCTGCCGCGATGGTCTCGATGCCGACCGGCCCGCCGCCAAAATTCCGCGCGATCATCGAGAGATAGCGGCGGTCGAGCGCGTCGAGGCCGAGCGCATCGACCTCGAGCCGCGTCAGCGCCTCGTCGGCGATCTGGCGGTCGACGTGACCGTCGCCGGCGACGGAGGCAAAATCACGCACGCGGCGTAACAGCCGGCCGGCGATGCGCGGCGTGCCGCGCGCGCGCCGCGCGATCTCCAGCGCGCCATCGTCGCCGAGCGGCATGGCAAGAATGCGGGCGCCGCGCCGCACGATCTGTTCCAGTTCCTCGACCGAGTAGAAATTGAGGCGGACCGGAATGCCGAAACGGTCGCGCAGCGGATTGGTCAATAGGCCGAGCCGGGTGGTGGCGGCGACCAGGGTGAAGCGGGCAAGATCGATCTTGACCGAGCGCGCCGCCGGCCCTTCGCCGATGATCAGGTCGAGCTGGAAATCCTCCATCGCCGGATAAAGGATTTCCTCGACCGCCGGGTTGAGCCGGTGGATCTCGTCGATGAACAGCACGTCGCGGTCTTCGAGATTGGTGAGCAGTGCTGCGAGATCGCCGGCCTTGGCGATGACCGGGCCGGAGGTCGAGCGGAAATTGACGCCGAGCTCACGTGCCATGATCTGCGCCAGCGTCGTCTTGCCGAGGCCGGGCGGGCCGACGAACAGCACATGGTCGAGCGCCTCGCTGCGCCCCTTGGCGGCCTCGATGAACACTTTGAGATTGGCCCGCACCGCCGCCTGGCCGACAAAATCGCCGAGCGTCTGCGGACGCAAGGTCTGCTCGGCGTCCTCGCCGCGCTTGTCGGGAGCAATGAGGCGTGGCGAAAGGCTCATGCGGGCACCTCGAAGGAACATCGAATGATGGGAGAAACCCTCAAATGGTATGTGTCGCTCATGCGAGCAGTTCCATGCCGGGAATGGCCTTGGCAGCACGCTGATCGAAAGTGACTGTGTGCGAGCAACCCAATTTCCGATTGTGCTCGGAAATCAACGCGTCGGCAAAGTCGACCTGCACCGAATTCGATCGCTCGAGCGCGATGACGATAGCATCGAAATCTTCGAACTCCAGCGTCTTGATCTTGAGCAGCCGCTGGATCGCGGCCAACACCTGTTCCTTTGGCTGCCTGTAGCGCGAAGCCAACGACCAGCTGAATTCGACCAGCACGATCAAGCTTACGAAACCGGGCATTTCCGCACTGAGGCCGCCGCCGAACGCAAGCGCCTTCGCCCGCTGCTCCGGATCGTCGTTAAGAACCATGCGAAGCAAAACGTTTGTATCGATCCCGATCGACGTCAAGCGGCACCCTCTTGTCCGTCGTTTGACCGATCTCCGACAACATGCCGGCCGACCGCATCCCGCACTGCGGCGTCGATCTCCTCCAGCGTAGCAGGACCGCCAGGCGGATCTCCCAAGAATCCGGCGAGGTCGGCAAATCCGAGATTGCGCGGCGTTCCGATCAGAACACCATCCATGACCGTCCAGGCAATCGTATCGCCTGTCTTGAGTGACAAGGCGTCCCGGACGTCCTTCGGAATCGTGAGCTGCCCCTTGGAGGTCAGACTGGCATACGCACCCATATTCTTACTCCTGGAGAAAATTCTTACCAATTACATAGTAGTCGGAATTTTATTTTTCCAGCAACCATTTCACCGCGCCAGTTCCTTCAGCCCGAAGCGGATCAGCTTCGACGCATCCGCGTCCTCACCGGCGCTTTTCAGCGCCGCCGCCACCGCATTGGCGGCGGTATCGCGCGAATAGCCGAGATTGACCAGCGCCGAGACGGCGTCGGTGATCGGCGCCGGCGCGACGCCTTCGCCAAGCTCCTGCTTCAGGCCGATGGTGCCGGACGCAGCGCCTGCAAAGGCCGGCGCCTTGTTCTTCAGTTCGGTGACGATGCGCTCGGCCACCTTCTTGCCGACGCCGGGCGCGCGGCTGACCATGGCAATATCACGCAGCGCGATGGCATTGGCGAGATCGGCCGGCGCCAGCGTCGAGAGAATAGCCAGCGCCACCTTGGCGCCGACGCCCTGCACATTGCTCATCAGCAGCCGGAACCATTGGCGCTCCAGAACCGACTGGAAACCGTACAGCCTCAACATGTCTTCGCGGACATAGGTCTCGATGAACAGCACCACCGCCTCGCCGGGGGCCGGCAAGGCGGCCAGCGTGCGCGCCGAGCAGTGGGCGACATAGCCGACGCCGTGCACATCGATGATGCAGAAATCCTCGTCGATCTCGTCCAGCGTGCCTTTTAGCTTGCCGATCATGTGTGGTCCTTCATGCCAGCGCCGCCAACCTGTAGACAACACTCTGCCGATGATGCGCGTGGCAGATGGCAATGGCCAGCGCGTCGGCGGCATCGTCGGTGTCGAACGTCGCCTTCGGCATCAGCACCTTGACCATCATGTGGATCTGCTTCTTGTCGCCATGGCCGACGCCGATCACCGCCTTCTTGACGGCGTTGGGCGCATATTCGGCAACGACCAGGCCGGCCAGCGCCGGCACCAGCATGGCGATGCCGCGCGCCTGGCCGAGCTTCAGGGTCGCGGCCGCATCCTTGTTGACGAATGTCTGCTCGACCGCCGCCTCGTGCGGCATGGCGGCGTGCAGGATCTCGGCAAGCCCGTCATGCAACTGGCAAAGCCGTGTCGCCAGCGCCGCCTTGTCGTCTGAACGCACGGTGCCGGAGGCGACGAAGCGCAGCGAGTTGCCGAGGCTTTCGACGATGCCCCAGCCGGTGCGCCTCAGCCCCGGATCGATGCCGATGATGCGAATCGTTTCCCCCATCCGCCAAGTCTACCCGTGGCGGACAGCGATGCCAGCGAAATGTGAACAAACCAGAAACAGGTTCTGCTGCGTCCTAATAGGGCGTGAGCCAATCGCGCGGTTTAGATCCCCTCGCTTCAATTCCGATGTCGTAGCGCATCGACGATGACTTTGAACGCGGGAAGATTTTGACGACGGCTCGGATAGTAGAGGAAATAGCCTTCAAAAAACGGCGACCAATCGTCCAGAAGCTGAACCAGCTTGCCACGTGCGATGTGCTGCTCGACGATGTTCTCCGGGACGTAGGCGATGCCGTATCCACTGGCCGCCGCGCGGACAGTCTGGCCCGGCAGGCCAGATGCTTATCATCACGAGCGGTCAGGGCTGGGTGCAGGAAGAGGGCAGAACCAGCTAGCGCCGAGCAGCAGACGCGCTCGGCCGAAGAGTTTGGCACCTGTCGGTGATCGGTCGGGTCCCAAGCCAATTTCCCGCGCTCCACTTTACTGCAAGACGGTCAAATTTGAGCTTTCGCATTCATGTTTTGTCGAGCGTATCTCTTAGAGTCGCCTAAACCTTCTGGGCCGTAAGCTGTAACCGTGCTGAATCGCCGTCAGCGCCGATGACGACGAAATAGGAGAACGCAATGCCTCGCAATCACGTTGAACGTCTTGAAGAGTTCAGGGAAATCCTGGTCGCGACTCGACGCGAAGGAGTCCGTAACGTGCACCATACCCGCGACGCAATGCGGGCAAGCGGCTTTCAGATCGGGGACAGCGACGGCTCCAGCTACGGAGCCAAGCTAAAGGAGCTCCAAGAGGAAATCGAGGCAGTCGATCGCGCCATCGAAGACGAGAAGCGGCTGGCCTTGGGCCTTGAGAGTGCGGCTCAATCCCGCCGACCAATTAAGCCGAGGATCGTGAAGGGAACATAGAGTCGGGACGGCCCTTGGTGCCCGTCGCGTGGATTCGCCTGCGACATCGTGTCGGGCTCGTCGCCGCCGTGCTACAGAGCCCTGAACGTCATCCGTTGCCATCAAACGGGCCGGCCGAAGCCGCCCTGTGTCGATGTCGAATTCGCTGTGTCCATCATTGTCGATGCCGTCGCTACCCTCGCCAACGGCGTTCTTCAGGTATCCGATCTGAAACGGATCGCGGTCGATGCGATCGTGCGATCGCGTCATTTCCGCAAGATCTTCTCCATCGCCTTGCCCCTGGCAAGCTCATCGATCAGCTTGTCGAGGTAGCGGGTTTCCTTCATCAGCGGGTCTTCGATGTCTTCCACCCGGACACCACAGATCACCCCCGTGATCAAATTCCGAGAAGGATTCAGTTGAGGCGCCTGATCAAAGAAATCCTTCAGGCTGGTTTTCTTCCCCAGCTGGGCGTCCAGCCGCTTCTGGGTGTAGCCCGTCAGCCAGCGGATGATCTCATCAACCTCGGCTTTGGTGCGTCCTTTCTTTTCCGCTTTGGCGACATAGTGCGGATAGACGCTGGCAAAGCTCATGGAATAGATTCGATGCTCGGTCATTGCACCCCCTTATGCGGGCTGGACCAGAGGTTTGAAACAGCGCCGCAGATGTTCGATGCTGTCCGCGTCAATTCTACCCGTGCTCGTCGCCTCGGCAATGCTTTGATCGCGTCGATCGCATCCTGCGACGAGTCTATCCGGACTTCGTTATTGATCTTGCCTTCAACGGATGACCGGTCGCGCTACTCGGGCACAAGGTTTGGCTATCCTACCGGGCAATGCAAGATCTAGTGCCTGTCTAGGCTGCCACTGGGCAGTATGGGGACTAGTGAGCGCGTAAATGGCGCGTTTGCGCAATTATGCTCGAAACCAGCCCGGCGGCTTGCGGCCCCATTTCGGCCCAAACACGATTTGAGGATTGGCCCACAAAAGGACGCTCCTGGCGTTTAGCGGAGAATTATCGAGCAGTCTCTCAGCCGCGGGCGAAAGCCGTGTTGAGCAGCGTGATCTGATCGGAAACCGGATTGATGCGGCGGCCGGATGGAGCGGCCTCGGCCACGGCGCCGCCGTAGATTTCCTCGTCCATGCGACGCACCAGCGCCTGCAGGCGCAGCGAGCGGTCGATGAGGTCAAGAAAATCCTTGGGCAGCTCGACCCAGCCTGCGGCATCGTTGTTGGCGGAAGCGGTATCGAGACGCACCTTGGATTTTTCGGAAGCAACCTGATCGCGAGTCATCTCGCCGGAATTCGCGGCGCGCTGCAGAAGCAGCCATGAGGCGACCTGCATCAGCCTCGTGGTCAGTCGCATCGACTCGGCCGCATAGAGCGTCGCCGCCAGCCTGGACAGTTTCTTCGCCTCGGCCCGGCCCTTGCCGTCCAGATATTCGGCCGCCTGCTCGACCAGGCCCATGCCTTCCTGGTAGAGCGGCTTGAAGGATTGGGAGAAAACCCGGCGCTCCGCCAGCTTGATGGTTTTCGCGCTTCCCATCGAAGGATCGTTCATCGATACGCCCTGCACTTGCCTTACAGCCGGCCGAATCGGCGTCATCGCCGTCACGCCTGCACCCTATATGACCGAGGCTTGAAAATGCGCTTCGCCGCCGGTGAAGGCAAGCACATGTTTAACAAACGGTTAACGGCGGCGCAGCGGCACGGGCGACCGGCAATCCGGATCGCCGAAAAAAAAGAGCCGCGGATAAGGCGGCTCTCAGGAGTTTAACAGGGAGGCGTCAAACAAAGTGGCTCCAACCACTCGGTAAGAATCCAGATCACTGGATGCGCATAGTAAACGCCCGTAAAGCTTAATGAAGCCTTAACAGCGTGGATATTTTTTGAACAAGCGTCGCCCGCTGTGCCGTAACAGCACAACAACTCCAGGCTTTTTGGGGCCTAGACCTTTGGACTCAGGCCTTTTGCGTCTCAGCATGCCGCTCTGCCTTCCACGCCACCGGCAGCGCGATATAGGCGAACAGCAGCAGCCCCGCGTAAAAGCCCATCGAGGATGTTGCCACCAGCGGCTCGATCGCCGGGTTGCCGGCAAGCATGATGTAAAGGCCGATCAATAGGCCGGTGCCACTGATTGCCGTCAACCAGAAATGCACGGTGGCAAGCGTCTTTTCCGCGACTGCCGGAAACAGATGGTAGAAGAAGGCGAACACCGCCGACATCAGCCATCCGGCCACCATGATGTGGGCGTGGGTTGGCATCTGCGCATGATCTTTGCTGATCGCCATCTGCAGGCCGAGCGCCATTCCGACCAGTGCGTAGACAACGGCCAGCGTGAAGAAGTTTCGTGCTACCTTTTGCATTGTGTGCCCCGATTTGCCTTTTCCCGTCATGGGAATGGGTTGAGATCAGGCGGTCGCCCCGCCACCGGGTCCCCGGCATCGGCGCATTAGCATCGGCAATGTTTCTGGACGATGTCGCATCGCGCCCGACCCTTCCCCGGCGCTGCCACAATAGCCGAAAACGGCGGGACGCGCTTGCGCAATCCTCGAGCGGTTCCCTTCCGGCCGTGTCTCACAGGACGCCGAACAAAGCCGTCTCCCGCGCAACATCGTTCCGAAACAACGCTGCTGACGGCTCGGCTGCCGGCGGCTTCCAACCGGCTGGCAATCTAGAAAAGGCCGGCGGTCCCGTCCCACAGGAGCTTGACCGCGACGACCGCTACGGTCGCATAGGTGAAGGGGTAGAACAGCTCCGGTCGCATCCGCCGCACCAGCCAGGCGCCGGCGATGGTCGAGAGCGGCGCCAGCGGTACCAGAACCGCCGATGCGGTCAGGTTGGTGGTGTCGAACTGTCCGAGCGCAAAATAGGGGATGAGCTTCAACGCGTTGGTGGCGGCAAAGAAGATTGCGGCGGTGCCCGACAGCACTTTCGGATCGAGCCGGATCGGCAGCGCATAGACCTGAAAGGGCGGGCCGCCGACATGGGCGACGAAGCTGGTGAAGCCGGCGACCGTCCCCCAGAGTGCGGCAGCCGCGCGGTTGGGCTCGGCCGAGTGGCGCGCACCGTGCCGCACCTGTAGATAGACCCAGCGAAGCACGAAGATAATCGCCACGGCGCCGACGATCAGCCGCACCATTTCCGCTGTCACCAGCGCCGCGGTCAGCCAGCCGAGGCCGATGCCGATCACTGCCCCCGGCATCATGTCCGCAAGCATCTTGCGGTCGTAGACCCCCCACCATGTCCACACCGAGACGACGTCCATCAGGCACAGTATGGGCAGCAGGATGGCGGCTGCCTGCACCGGCGGCATGGCCAGCGCCATCAGCGGCACGCCGACGAAACCGACCGCGCCGCCAAAGCCGCCCTTGGACAGACCAACCAGGATGACGGCTGGAACGGCAGCGGCATAGAACCATGGATCGAATAGCAAGCCTGACATCGTCGGGGAGCAGTTGGAGGGAAAGCGTGTAGACGCTGGAATAGCCGATAAACTTTCGCGCCGCGACAGCAAATGCGCACACGACGCTGTGGTCGTTCGTGCTGAGGCCTGTCACGGTTTTCAGGAGGCAGTTGCGCCGAGTGGCGGCGGGCGCCTGCGGATCGGCTGCCCCTTGATGATGGCTGTGCTCGTTTCGGCCTTGTCGGCGATACGGTCGAGAAGCTTGTCGAGGTCGCCGATCGAGCGCACGAACAGCCGGGCAACAAAGCAGTCGTCGCCCGTCACCTTGTCGCATTCGCCAAACTCCGGAATCTCCTCGATCAGCTTCTGGACAATATGCAGCTTGCCCGGCAAGGGCCGGATGCGAACGATCGCCTGCAAGGTGTAGCCGAGCGCTTGGGGATCGATTTCGACGGTGAAGGCCCTGATAACGCCACGATCCTCCAGCCGACGCAGGCGTTCCGCGACACTCGGCGATGACAGTCCTACCTGCTGGGCCAGTTCCTTCAATGAGGTTCGCGAATCCTTGATCAGGCTTTCGAGAAGGCGTCGGTCCAGATCGTCCAGCATTTTACATTCCCAAGGAAAAGGCCGTCTTAACCTTATTTAATTAGGTGTAACGGGCATATCACCCGGCTCAAATTATTGAAAGCGCTGATGTGGCATGGGATTATCAACCATCAGCGTTTCGAGAGGCAATATTCATGGACAGCACGATGCGTGGCACGGTCGAAATGACGGCCGCAATGGTGATCCTCGGCACGATCGGATGGTTCGTCGTCATGTCGGGCGAGCCCATCATGGACGTCGTCTTCTGGCGCTGCGCCTTCGGCGCTATAACGCTGCTGATCATCTGCGCTGCCCTGGGGCTGCTGCGCGGCACGCTGTCACTGCGCATCGTGGCGATTGCGGCCCTTGGCGGCGCGGCCATCGTCATCAACTGGCTGCTGCTGTTCAGCTCGTTTTCCCGCGCCTCGATCTCGATCGCCACGGCTGTTTACAACACGCAGCCCTTCATGCTGGTCGGCTTTGGCGCGCTCTTCTTCTCAGAGCGGCTGACCCTGACAAAGCTGGCCTGGCTTGGCATCGCCTTCGCCGGCATGCTGCTGATCGTGCAAGGCTCGCCTGATGCCGGCTCCGATGCAGGCCCCAATACAGGTAATGTCGGCACGGATTATTTTATCGGCATCGCGATGGCGCTGGGTGCGGCTTTCTTCTGGGCCGTCGCCGCCATCGTCACCAAGAAGCTCAAAGGCACGTCGCCGCACCTGATCGCCCTCATCCAGGTCTGCGTCGGCGTCGTCATCCTGGCACCCTTCGCCAACCTTTCCCACCTTCCCGCCGACGTGTGGAGCTGGAGCATGCTGGCGACGCTTGGCGTCGTCCATACGGGCCTGATGTACATCCTGATGTACGGCGCCATTCAGAAACTGCCAACCTATCTGCAGGGGTCGCTGTCCTTCATCTACCCTGTGGTCGCGATCCTGGTCGATGTCGTCGCCTTCGGCCACAGCCTGCATCCGGCCCAGATGGTCGGCGGCGCCGCCATCCTGGTCGCCGCCGCCGGCATGAATCTTGGCTGGACGCTGTGGAAATCGAAGACCCCAGCCGAGAGCACCCAGGCAATCAAGTGAGGCAACAACGTCGCCGTGCGACAATCATGCGCCAACGGTCCTGGCCGCCCGCCTGTTCAAGGCCGGCACTTTGCTCTATGCCGCAATGCAACCATCTTCGCCCGGCATAGGCGAAAACCGGGGTCAAAAACCAATGAACGACGCAACGCCTCCAAATCGCTGCCGCATCGTGCTGATCGCGCCGCCCGGCGTGCCAGCTGAGCACATCGGCGCGGCGTTCGAGGGCGGCGACGTCGCCTCGCTGATCCTGCCCGAAAACGACATGGACGAAGCCTCCTTCCAGGCCTTCGCCGAACAGATCGTGCCGGCGGCGCAAGCGGCAGGCATCGCTGTCATCATTGCCGGCGACACCCGCATCGCCGGCCGCGTCCAGGCCGATGGCCTTCATGTCGAGGCCGGCAAGGCCGAACTCGCCGAGACGATCGAGCGTTTCCAGGCAAAAATGATGGTCGGCACCGGCGGCGCCAAGACCCGCGACGATGCGCTGGAACTCGGCGAACTCAGGCCCGACTACATCTTCTTCGGCCGCTTCGGCTACGACAACAAGCCGGAGCCGCACCCACGCAACCTGTCGCTGGGGCAATGGTGGGCGGATGTGATCCAGATCCCTTGCATCGTCATGGCCGGGTCCGACATCACTTCGGTGGAAGCGGTGGCTGCCACCGGCGCCGAATTCGTGGCGCTGTCCAGCGCCGTCTTTGCCGAGGGCATCGACCAAAAGATGGCAGTCGCCAGCGCCAACGCGCTGCTCGACGAAACCGCGCCGCGTTTCCAGGACTGACGTGCCCGCGCCGACAATCCTTTTCGGTGCTTTGCTTGCGCAGCTCACGGTGCAGGTCGCCGTGGCGGAAACCGTCCCATTGCCGCAACCGAAGCCCGACACCGCTGCAAGCACGGACAAGCCGATCGCCACGCCGCTGCCGCAGCCCGCCACCACGGCGCCGCTGCCGTCGGCCGACGCCATTAATCCCGACCGCTTCGGTGCAAAGCCGTCGGATTCTGCCTATGGCGCCTTCCAGCGCGGCCTTTACAAGACGGCCTACAACCTCGCTCTGGTTCGCGCCCAGAACGGCGATCCGGCGGCGCAGACGTTGATCGCCGAGATATTGTCGCGCGGCCTTGGCGTGCCGGTCGACGCGGCGGAGGCGGCCAAGTGGTACGCGCTTGCCGCCGAGCAGGGGATACCGGAATCGCAGTTCCAATATGCGCTGATGCTGCTCGACGGCCGCTACGTCAAGAAGGACGAGAAAGGGGCTTACGCGCTGATGCAGGCCGCCGCCGAGGCCGGCAACCGTCTGGCGCAGTTCAATTTCGCGCAGCTGCTGGTGCGGCAGGACCCCGGCGATGCCGGCATCGCAAAGGCCGTGTCCTATTATCAGCGCGCCGCCGCGACCGGCCTTGCCGACGCGCAATATGCGTTGGCGCAGGTCTATGCCAATGGCGTCGGCGGCAAGCTGCGCGACGATGCCCAGGCGCGCGGCCTGCTGGCGCAGGCAGCAAGGCAGAACTACGATACGGCGCAGATCGATCTCGCTGCCTGGATGATCGAGGGACGCGGTGGCGCCCGCGACCTGAAGTCCGGCTTCGGCTGGATGAAACAGGCCGCCGAGGGCGGCAATGTCGCCGCCCAGAACCGCCTCGCCAAGCTTTACATGGGCGGCATCGGCACCGATCCGGATCCGATCCTTGCCGGCGCCTGGTACGTCGTCGCACGGCGCGCCGGGCTGATCGATCCGGAGATGGACGATTTTCTGCAGGGCCTGACCGACGACCAGACCAAGCAGTTGCTGCAGAAGGCCAACCGCCTGCCGTAAAGCGTCGCGGACAGTGAATATCGGGCAGCGGATGCTGACGAGGGAATGGCTCCGCCCCCCACTCCTCTCATGCCACCCCTTGCTCGCTCCCCCCTCTTGCCCACTCCCCCTCGTGCCCAATCGCTTGCCTCTCCTGGCGATTTGTGGTCTTGGAGGCGCCAAATCGCTTTCGTCGCGAAATCTCATTCCGGATCACATCATCATGGCCAAGATCAATGGCAACGAAATCCGTCCCGGCAATGTCATCGAGCATGATGGCGGCCTGTGGGTGGCGGTCAGAACCAACGCCGTCAAGCCCGGCAAGGGTGGCGCCTACAACCAGGTCGAGCTGAAGAACCTGATCAACGGCACCAAGCTCAATGAGCGTTTCCGCTCGGCCGAGACAGTCGAGCAGATCCGACTGGAGATGAAGGATTTCTCCTTCCTCTACGAACAGGGCGAAGCGCTGGTGTTCATGGACACCGAAAGCTACGAGCAGCTTGAATTGCAAAAGGATTTCGTCGGCGATCGCGCTGCCTTCCTGCAGGACGGCATGATGGTGACGGTCCAGCTCTATGACGAAAGGCCGATCGGCATTTCGCTGCCCGACCAGGTGACGCTGACGATCACCGAGGCCGACCCGGTGGTGAAGGGCCAGACCGCCGCCTCGTCCTATAAGCCGGCGATGTTGGAAAACGGCATTCGCGTGCTAGTGCCGCCTTTCATCGGCTCGGGCGAGCGTATCATCGTCGACACCAACGAAATCACTTATGTGCGCCGCGCCGACTAAGGCATGATCCCAAAGAGTTGCAGACTTTTTTGGACAAGATCATGTCTCAAAGCAAATAGCATCATCCCAAAACGTTGCAGACTTTTTGGATAAGATCATGCCTCAAGGCAAATAGGCGCAGCGGCAGGAAGAAGAGCAATGGCGCGTTCCGCGATCCTCAATGTCATGATCCAGGCCGCTATGAAGGCCGGCCGCTCGCTGTCGCGGGATTTCGGCGAAGTGCAGAACCTGCAGGTCTCGATGAAGGGGCCGGGCGACTATGTCAGCCAGGCCGACCGCAAGGCAGAAGAAATCCTCTTCACCGAGCTGTCGAAGGCGCGGCCGGGCTATGCCTTCCTGATGGAGGAGCGCGGCCTGATCGAAGGCGATGACAGCCAGCACCGCTGGATCGTCGACCCGCTCGACGGCACCACCAATTTCCTGCACGGCATTCCGCTCTTCGCCATCTCGATCGCGCTGGAGCGCCAGGGCCAGATCGTCGCCGGTGTCGTCTACAATCCGGCGATGGACGAACTCTACACCGCCGAGCGCGGTGGCGGCGCATTCATGAACGACCGCCGGCTGCGGGTTGCCGGCCGCACCAAGCTGATCGACACGGTGATCGGCTGCGGCGTGCCGCATCTCGGCCGCGGCCAACATGGCAATTTCCTGATCGAGCTGCGCAACGTGATGGCCGAAGTTTCGGGCGTGCGCCGCCTCGGCTCCGCCTCGCTCGATCTCGCCTACGTCGCTGCCGGCCGCATGGACGGGTTCTGGGAAACCGGCCTGTCGGCCTGGGACGTCGCCGCCGGCATCCTGCTGATCCGCGAGGCGGGCGGCTTCATCTCCGACTTCGCCGGCGGGCAGAACATGCTGGATGGCGGCTCGATCGTCGCCGGCAACGAGACCATCCAGCGTGCGCTGTTGAAGACCGTCAGGAAGCCGGTATCGCCGCGCTAGACCGCTGATCCCCGAAAAAGCATGAACCCGGACTTGGCGCGCTGAACCGCCGCAGTCGCAAAACCGCAACGAAAGCTTGAAATGCTGTCCGGCATCCGCCCAAATAAGGGGATGCAGGATCATTCATGACGCATATCGGCCCGAAATCCCAGATCGAAATCCCCTTCATGGGACGCTGGCACTATTCGCGCGCCGAAATGATCGCTGACGGTATCGTCCATGCGGTGGGCATCGTGCTCGCCATTGCTGCTGGCTCGACGCTGCTGGCGCTGGCTGCCTTCCATACCGGTCCGGGCGAATATATCGCAGCCGCTTTCTACGTGATTTCGCTGCTCACCGTGCTGTCGGTGTCGCTGGCCTATAATCTGTGGCCGGTGTCGTCGCCTGCCAAGTGGATATTGCGGCGCTTCGACCATGCCGCGATCTACCTGCTCATCGCCGCGACCTACACGCCTTTCCTCGCCCAGCTCGACGGCTCGCCGCTGGCCATCTCGATGATCGTCCTGGTCTGGGTCGCGGCAGCGATCGGCATCGCCATCAAAGTGCTTCTTCCCGGTCGCTTCAACCGGCTGGCGATCGTCTTCTATCTCGCCATCGGCTGGAGCAGCATCGTTCTGGTCGAGCCGCTCGTCGACACATTGCCGACGGCATCGATCGCGCTGATCGTCGCCGGCGGCATCGTCTATTCCTGCGGCGTCATCTTCTTCGCCTGGAAGGGCCTGCGCTTCCACAATGCGCTGTGGCACGGCTTTGTCGTCACCGGCGCCGGCCTGCATCTTGCCGCCATGGTCGACTGCCTGGTCATCAACCGACCCTAACGCAATGGTCCGCTTGGCAATATTGCCAAGCGCCATTCAATTTGGTCACAATTGCGTTTAGAGTCGCCGTCAAACGTGAATTCGCGGCGGCGGCGGCATCGGAAACGGGGCACGGATGGCTTTACTCAAATCCTTCGGCATGAGCAGGCGCTCCGACGTGCTGATGTACGATCCGCACAAATTGTCGAGCCCGCAGGTCTTTCTCCTGACCATGGTCATCTTCCTGATGATCGTCGCTTTCATCGCCGCCATCCTGACCCGTCAGATCTCGACAGCCTTTGCCACCAATCCCGGTCTCAACGGCCTGATCGTCGGCGTGCTTGCGGTCGGCATCCTGCTGGCCTTCGCGCAGGTCGGCCGGCTGTTTCGCGAAGTGCGCTGGGTCAACTCTTTTCGGGCCGGCTCCGAAACCACCGAACCGGTGCTGCTGGCGCCGATGAAGGCGATGATCGGCCGCTCGCCGACGATCGCCTTCTCGACCAGCTCAATGCGCACCATGCTCGATTCGATCGCCACCCGCCTCGACGAAAGCCGCGACACCTCGCGCTATCTTGTCGGGCTGCTGGTGTTCCTTGGTCTGCTTGGCACCTTCTGGGGCCTGCTCAACACGATCGGCTCGATCCGCGAAACCATCGATTCGCTCGATCCCGGCACTGGCGATGCCGCCGCCGTGCTCGAATCTCTGAAGGCCGGGCTTTCCGCGCCGCTGGCCGGCATGGGCACCGCCTTCTCGTCCTCCCTGTTCGGCCTGTCCGGTTCCCTGGTGCTCGGCTTCCTCGACCTGCAGGCTGGCCGCGCCCAGACACGCTTCTACACCGAGCTCGAAAACTGGCTGTCCTCGGTCACCGACCTGTCCTCCGACATCGTTGTCGCCGAACCGTCCAGGGCCGAGTCCTCCGACGAGATCCGCGTCCTGTCGGAAAGACTGCGCAGCATGCAAGAGAGCGGCGGTGGCGCCAATCCGCGTGTCGCCACCGCCATGGCCAACCTTGCCGACGGCATTTCGGGTCTGGTCAAGAACATGCGCTCGGAGCAGCAGATCATGCGCGACTGGGTCGAGGCCCAGTCGGACGAGCAGAAGGCGATGCGCAACACTCTGGAGAAGATCGCCGACGCCTTGAAGAAGACTGGAGTCCATTAGCATGGCTCTCGCCAGGAGCCGGCGTGCCGATCGCCGTATCGATTACTGGCCGGGCTTCGTCGACGCGCTGTCGACGTTGCTGCTCGCGATCATGTTCCTGCTTACCGTCTTCGTGCTGGCGCAGTTCCTGCTCGGCCGCGAAATCTCTGGCAAGGACACGGTGCTCAACCGCCTCAATTCGCAGATCAACGAACTGACCCAGCTTCTGGCGCTGGAGCGTTCGACAACGCAGGACAAGGAAGATTCGCTCGCCAATTTGCAGGCGTCGCTGTCGGCGTCGGAGGCGGAAAAGAGCCGGCTCGAGCAATTGCTGGCGCAAGGCACCGGTGCCGGCGACGCCGCCAACCAGCGGGCCACGGCGCTGTCGGGCGAACTCGACAACCAGCGCCAGATCAGCCAGCAGGCGCTGAGCCAGGTTGAAATCCTCAACCAGCAGATCTCGGCGTTGCGCAGGCAGATCGGAGCGCTCGAAGAAGCGCTCAACGTGTCGGAAGCGCGCGATCGCGAGTCCAACACCAAGATCGCCGATCTCGGCCGCCGCCTGAACGTCGCGTTGGCGCAACGTGTGCAGGAACTGAACCGCTACCGGTCCGACTTCTTCGGGCGCCTGCGCGAAATCCTCGCCGACCGGGAGAACATCCGCATCGTCGGCGACCGCTTCGTCTTCCAGTCGGAAGTGCTTTTCCCGACAGGCTCCGAAGTGATCAACGATGCCGGCAAGGACGAGATGAAGAAGCTCGCCGACGCCATCATCGACCTGCAGAAGGAGATCCCGCCGGAGATCAACTGGGTGCTGCGCGTCGACGGCCACACCGACGACAAGCCGCTGTCGGGCACCGGCCGCTACCGCGACAATTGGGAATTGTCGACGGCGCGCTCGACCTCGGTGGTGAAGTTCCTGATCGAGAACGGCGTGCCGGCCAACCGCCTGGTTGCCGCCGGCTTCGGCGAATTCCAGCCGCTCGACCCCGCCGACACCGAAGACGCGCGCAACAAGAACCGCCGCATCGAGCTGAAACTGACCGAGCGCTGATCGCCCCGGCTCCAGGCGGCGGCCGCATTTAGGGCGGCGATGCAGGCCAGCAAGGCCTGAAAAGATTACCTTTTTTTGATTGCACTTTGCCGAGGATCGCTCCTAGCTATGTCACGGGGCCGAGAACCGCCGGCGGTGGAAGCGTCCATCGCGACCCGACGGAACCGAGGGCCCACGGCCGGAAGGTGGTCCTCCCAATCGCCGCCTCCCCTGTAAAAGGAGACGCAACATGCGCTCTTTCACTCCCAGGACCCTCAGGACTGCAACGCTCGCCGCACTTCTCGTCACCGTTCCGTTTGCCGGCGCCGACGCCGGCCCGCATGAGGCAGCTTTGATCAACCAGATAGAGAGCGTGGATACCGGTATCCGAGGCGCCATGCAGGCGAACAGGATCAAGCTGGACGAAGCGCGTGGCTTGCGCACGCAGGTCGCTCAACTTGATCGGCCGCGCAGAGGGCCGCGCGAGATGGAACGATGCCGGCCACGCAGTATCATAAAATGCTGGCGCAGATCGATCATGTGAGCCAAAGGCTGCGGGCTGCCACCGGCAGCGCCTTCCTCATCGGCAGCGGTGGCGATGCGGGTACTATCCGAACGGCTACGGCCCAAACTATCCAAAAGGCTGAAATCATCCATTACAGCGCCGCACCTTGATCTTGCGCATGATCTGTTGATTTTGCGCAAGATCCGTTCCGCACCGAAGCCCCGGGCAGCAATCCGCACAGGGATTTTTCCAAAAATCGAGTCCGATTTCGGGGTTATGCGCCCAGCCAAACTGCGGTCAGAGCAACTGCAGCGGGCACGGTTTGGACGTAGAGGATTTTCCTGCCGACCGTCGCCGCGCCGTAGAGGCCGGCGATGGCGACGCAGAGCAGGAAAAACACCTTGATCTGGAAACCGGCCTCGCCGAGGTAAAGCCCCCAGATCAGCCCGGCGGCGAGAAAGCCGTTGTAGAGCCCCTGGTTGGCCGCAAGCACTTTCGATGCGCTGGCGAATTCCGGCGTCAGCTTGAACGCCTTGTGGCCGCGCGGCGTGTCCCACAGCACCATCTCCAGATAGACGATGTAAAGGTGGATCAGCGCCACCAACCCGACCAGCACATTGGCGATCATGCTTCGTCTCCCCGATGCGACGCGCCGCCGCCTCGCGACATTGATCACGCACGCCACCGCTCCTGCAAGACCCATTGCGCTGTGCATCCTGGCCAGCAACCATGTGCCCATCGCCAACGGCCTTTCGGGGTTGCCAATATCAGCACATTGGTATCTTTTCCCGCCGTTCAAATTCAGCGGAACCCGCCATGTCCGTTCAAAAACTCGACGACCTCGGCCACAAGCTCGAAGCACTGGAGCATGCGCTCGCCATTCTCGGCGCCGACGAGGCGACCCACATGGCTGTCGGCGGCGGCGAAAAGCGTGCTGAGGCGATGTCGGCGCTGGCCGGCATGCATCACGCCAGAGCGACAGCGCCGGAGATCGCCGACTGGATCGCAGCGGCCGAACAGGAAACGCTGAACGAAGAACAGCAGGCAGCGGTCAAGGAATTCCGGCGGCAATACACCAACCTGACCTGCTTGCCGGTCGAATTCGTCGAGCGCCAAACCACCGCCCGGATGCGCTCCGAGCAGCTGTGGCGCGACTTGCGTGCAAAGAACGACTGGGCCGGGTTCTTGCCGGCGCTCGAAGGCGTCGTCGCGCTGGTGCGCGAGGAAGCAGCCCTTCGCGCCGACGTGCTCGGCCTTGATCCCTATGACGCGCTGATGGAGCAGTACGACCCCGGCAACCGCGCCGCCGACATCACGCCGGTCTTCGCCGAGTTGAAGACCTTTCTCAGGGATTTCGTGCCGGAGGCACTGGCCGTGCAGGAAAAGCGGCTGGCGAAACATCCGCTGAAGCCGCTTTCGGGCAGCTATGCGATCGAAAAGCAGCGCGAGCTTGGCCTCGCCATGATGGCGGCGGTCGGCTTCGATCTCACCCACGGCTCGCTGTCGGTATCGCATCATCCGTTCTGCGGCGGCGTGCCGAGCGACGTGCGCATCACCACCCGCTACAAGACCTCCGATTTCCTGTCGGCGCTGATGGGCGTGCTGCACGAGACCGGCCACGCGCTTTACGAACAGAACCTGCCGCAGGCGTGGGCGCACTGGCCGCTCGGCAAGGCGCGCGGCATGGCTGTGCATGAAAGCCAGAGCCTGTTCGTCGAGAAGCAGATCGGCCGCAACCCCGAATTCTGGCGCTGGGCGCTGCCGGTGGTCGAAAAGCACCTCGGCGAGGCGTGGTCGATCGAAGACATCCTGCCGCACGTACACCGGGTCGAGCGCGGCCTGATCCGCGTCGACGCCGACGAGGTGACCTATCCGCTGCACGTCATCCTGCGCTACGAGCTGGAGCAGGAGCTTGTCTCGGGGCGGCTGGAGGCCGCCAACCTGCCGGAGGCCTGGGACGCCAAGATGCGCGACTATCTCGGCCTGTCGACCATCGACAACCCGGCCGACGGGCCGATGCAGGACGTGCACTGGCCGGGTGCTGCGTTCGGCTATTTCCCGTCTTATACGCTGGGCGCGATGATGGCGGCGCAGCAATGGGCCGCCCTGACCAGAGATCATCCCTCCGCCGACGAAGACCTCGCCAAGGGAAATTTCGCGGCGATCAACGACTGGCGCCGGCAAAGGATCTGGTCGCAAGGCTCGCACTGGTCGACGCCCGAGCTGCTCGAGCGCGCCACCGGCGAGAAGCTCAACGCCACGCATTTCACCGAGCATTTGCGCAAGCGCTATGGGAGGTGCTGAAGGGCGCCTGACATATCTTCAAGCTCATCGAACGCCGCGGCAATTTCGTCACTGCCGAGCAGCGCCATTTGCAAAAGACGAAGCCGTTTGGCAGCGTCGTCCTACTACTCTGCAGCGCCCCTGAAAGCGTTCGCCCCGGTTTCGAACTGCAGCTTGGCCAGCCGCGCATAGATGCCGCCCTTGGCGACGAGGCTCTGGTGGGTGCCTTCCTCGACGATGCAGCCGCCATCCATGACCAGGATCCGGTCGGCCTTCAGCACCGTCGCCAGCCGGTGGGCGATGACGATCGTGGTGCGATCCTGCATCAGCCGTTCCAGCGCCGTCTGCACCAGCGTCTCGCTTTCGGCGTCGAGCGCCGAGGTCGCCTCGTCGAGCAGCAGGATCGGCGCATCGCGCAGGATGGCGCGGGCAATCGCCACGCGCTGGCGCTGGCCGCCGGACAAGGTCACGCCGCGCTCGCCGACCTGGCTGTCATAACCGTTCTCAAGTTTTAGGATGAACTCGTCGGCAAGCGCATCCCTGGCCGCCGCCTCGATCTCGGCCTGGCTGGCGTCCGGGCGGCCGAAGCCGATATTGTCGCGCGCGCTGGCCGCGAAGATGGTGACGTCCTGCGGCACGATGGCGATGCGCTCTCGGATGGCGACGGGGTCGGCCTCGCGCACATTGACGCCATCGATCATGATCTTGCCGGTCTCGGGGTCGTAAAAGCGCAAAAGCAGCGAAAAGACGGTGCTCTTGCCGGCGGCCGACGGGCCGACGATCGCCACCGTCTCGCCGGGCTTGACCTGGAAACTCAGGCCGTTGACGGCAGCGCGGTCGGGCCCGGCCGGATAGGAGAAGGACACGTCGTCGAAACTGATTGCGCCCCTTGCCGTCGCCGGCAGCGGTTTGGGATGCGCTGGGGCCTGGATTGCGGGCTTCTCGGCCAGGATCTCGGTCAGCCGTTCGGCAGCGCCCGCCGCCTGGGAAAGCTCGCCCCACACCTCCGACAGCGCACCGAGCGCGCCGGCGGCAAACACCGAATAGAGCAGGAACTGACCGAGCGTGCCGGGCGACAGCGTGCCGTCGAGCACGTCGCGCGAGCCGAACCACAGCACCGCCACCACCGAGGAAAAGATCATGAAGATGGCGAAGAAGGTGAGGAAGGAGCGCGCAAAGATCGAGGACCGCGCCGCCGCGAAAGCGGCTTCCACGGCAGCTGAAAAATGCCCGGTGACCTGCTTCTCATTGGTGAAGGCCTGCAATGTGCGCACCGCGCCGATCTGCTCGCTGGCATAGGCCGTGGCGTCGGCCAGCGTGTCCTGCGCCAGCCGTGATTTGCGCCGCACCGAGCGGCCGAAGGCGACCAGCGGCAGCACGATCACCGGAATGGCGGCGATGACGAGGCCCGACAGTTTTGGGCTGGTGAAGACCATCATCGCCACGGCGCCAAGCCCAAGAATGACATTGCGGAGCGCTACCGACGCGGTGGCGCCGACCGCCGACTTGACCTGCGTCGTGTCGGCGGCGAGCCGCGAGACGATCTCGCCCGACTGGGCGGTGTCGAAGAAGGATGGCGACAGCGTCGTGACATGGCGGAACACGTCGCTGCGGATGTCGGCGACGACGCGCTCGCCCAGCGTGATGACGAAATAGTAGCGGCTGGCCGACGCCGCGGCGAGCAAGGCAGCCATCACCACCAGCATGGCGAAATACTCGGCGATGAAAATGGAATCGGAAGCGGAAAAGCCATGGTCGATCATGCGCCGCACGGCGAGCGGCAGCGCCAGCGTCGTCGCCGCAGCAACGGTCAGCGAGACGACCGCGCCAATGACCATTTTCCGGTAGCGGGCGATGTAGGGGAACAGGCGCCGCAGCGGCTTGAGCGAGCGCCTACGCTCGTCTGCATCGCCGCTTGTATGCGCCATGACCGTTTCCTCTGGCCGCCTTCTGGGCATGCGCCTCAATATGCGCTTACCGCGGCCTTGTGATTCAATTCCGGCTGATGTATAGGCTCGCCGATCGTTTTTAAAAGCCGTGGCTCCTCAATAGCTGCGGCTTCGAGTTTTAAAAAGGGGCGCATCGACGCAGGCTTTATGCCCGTCAGCGGCGCCGGCGAACCAGGAATAGCACAATGAAGACCGATATCCATCCCGACTACCACACCATCAAGGTCGTCATGACCGACGGCACCGAATACATGACCCGTTCGACCTGGGGCAAGGAAGGCGATACGATGAACCTCGACATCGACCCGACCACCCATCCGGCCTGGACCGGCGGCCAGCAGACCCTGCTCGACCGTGGCGGCCGCCTGTCGAAGTTCAAGAAGCGTTTCGAAGGTTTCGGCCTCTAAGCCGCAAGCCTTTTCGGATCGAAGGGAACCCGCCCTCGTGGCGGGTTTTTTGTTGAATGCGGCTCTATTCGCCAACCAGTTCGCGCAGCGCCATCCGCTTGTAGGCGGCGACCAGGTCGTCGCCTTCTTGGCGCCCGACCGAGATCGCCAGCCGCATGGTGGCCTCGCCCATCTGCCAGATGAGAAACGCCGTCGTTTCCAGCGCCGCCGGATCGGCGGTAGGCCGCAGCCGCTTCAGCACCGCGGTGAGGAATTCGGCGTTGGCCCGGCTGTCGGCGAGTTCGAGTTCGCGCAGCGCCTTGTCGGCCTGCGTGCCCGACCAGATGTCGCGCATCACCGGCTCGGCCAGGAATAGCCCGTAATAGATATCCACCAGCTCGAAAAATGCCCGCCGCAGCCCTTCGGCGTCGCTAACTGGTGCAAGCGCTGCCGCGATGCAGGCCTGGCTTTCGGCGGTGTGGCGCTCGGCCAGCGCCCAGATGATCGCTCGCTTGTCCGGGAAGAACTGGTAGAGCGAGCCGATCGACACGCCAGCCCGTTCCGCCACCTCGCCCATGCGCATGGCATCGCTGCCTTGCTCGGCGATCAGCGCAGAGGCGGCGGCCAGCATCCGCTCGACCCGCTCGCGGCTGCGCTGCTGGCTGGGCGCCCGGCGCGGCGATGCGATCTGGCCATCCTGTGAACCCGATACGGTCGAGCCTTCCATCACTGTCTCCTGGCGAATGATCAACAAATTGGCTTGACTCACAAAATACGAGGGTTTATCACGTTTTGCAAATGTGAGGATTACTCATATTTGTGAGCAAAGGAAAATCGCCATGATCGACACAGCAGCAAAACCGATTTTGATCCTCGGCGGCACCGGCAAAACCGGCCGTCGTCTCGCGGACAGGCTGACGGCGCAGGGCCTGCCGGTACGGATCGGCTCGCGCTCGGGCACCCCGCCCTTCGACTGGGAAGACGATACGACCTGGGAACCCGCGCTCGATGGTGTCGGTGCCGTCTACATCAGCTACTATCCCGATCTTGCGGTGCCCGGTGCGGCCGAAGCGGTCGGCGCCTTCGCCAACCTTGCCGTGGCAAGCGGTGTGCGCCGGCTGGTGCTGCTGTCGGGGCGCGGCGAAATCGAAGCGCAACGTGCCGAAGAGATGCTGAAAGCCTCAGGCGCCGACTGGACGATCCTGCGCTGCGCCTGGTTTTCCCAGAACTTCAGCGAGAGTTTTTTGCTCGATCCGCTGCTCGCCGGAGAGGTGGCTTTGCCGGTCGGTACTGTCGGAGAGCCGTTCGTCGACGCCGACGACATTGCCGACGCCGCCGTGACGGTGCTTACCCGGCAAGGCCATGTCGGCCAGCTTTACGAGCTGACCGGGCCGCGTCTGCTGAGCTTCGCCGACGCGGTCGCCGAGATCGGCAAGGCGGCCGGCCGCGACATCCGCTTTGTCAGGATTTCGCATGCCGAGTTCACCGCCGCAGTAGCCGGATACGAGTTGCCGGCCGAGTTCGCCTGGCTGCTCAACGAGCTGTTCACCGAGGTGCTCGACGGTCGCAACGAGGCGCTGACCGACGGCGTCGAGCGCGTGCTCGGCCGCGCCCCAAAGGACTTTTCCGCCTATGCAACCGAAACCGCTGGTACGGGCATCTGGAGTGACTGACATGATCATGAAACTGCTTCCCACCCTCACCTTCATCGCCGCGCTCGGCTCGGGCGTCGTCGCTGGTGTCTTCTTCGCCTTTTCCAGCTTCGTCATGCCGGGCCTCGCCCGCATGCCGGCCGCGGGCGGCATCGCCGCCATGAATTCGATCAACATCACTGCGGTGACGCCGCTGTTCATGACCGCGCTTTTCGGCACCGGGCTGATCTGCCTCGTCCTCGTCGTCGGCGCTGTCATCGGCTGGGGCCAACCGGGCTCGTTGTGGCTTCTCGCCGGCGCCCTGATCTACCTCGTCGGCAACCTGATCGTGACGATGATCTTCAACGTGCCGCTCAACAACGCGCTGGCCGCCGTCGATCCGGCAAGCGCCAACGGCGCCGCCGTTTGGGCCACCTATCTCAGGGACTGGGTGATGTGGAACCACGTCCGTACCATCACCGCCATCGTCGCGCTGGCCTGCTTCATCGTGGCGTGGCGGTGAACGAGGGCAGAAATCTAAAGACCTTGCGTCAGGCAGGGTCTTTTGACGGGGTATCTTTTGACTTGTCGCTCTTGCGGTCGGCATGGCCGAGATCGCGGTCCGGATCGATCACGTCGCGAACCAGTTGCTTGAGCCTTGCGGCATCGGGAAAGCCGCCGTCGCGCTTGCGGTCCCAGACCAGTGTCTCGTTGCAGGAAATGGTGAAGATGCCGCCGGTGCCGGGCACCAGCGTGACCTCGCCCAGATCCGTTGCGAAGGTCGACAGCAGCTCCTGCGCCATCCAGCCGGCCCGCAGCAGCCAGTGGCACTGCGCGCAATAGGTGATGCGGACCTGGGGCAACGGCTTTTCGGTCATGTCAGATTGAGTTCCGCTCATATCTCAGATTAAGCTCCGCTCAAATCTCGGACTGAACTCCGCTCATGTCTGGTTGAGCTGTGCTCATGCCGCGCTGAGCTTCGCCATGGTCTCGTCGTCGACCTCGAAATTGGCGTAGACGCTCTGCACGTCGTCATCGTCCTCGAGCGTGGCGACCAACTTCATCAGCGACTGTGCCCGCTCCTCATCGACCGCAATGTTGGTCTGCGGCTTCCAGATCGGCTTCACTGATTCAGCCTCGCCGAGCGCGCCTTCCAGCGCCTTCGACACCTCACCAAGATTCTCGAAGGCGCAATAGATCGTGTGGCCTTCCTCGTCCGACTGGACGTCGTCGGCCCCGGCCTCGATCGCCGCGTCCATGACCTTCTCCGCGCTGCCTACCGATGCCGGATAGAAGATTTCGCCGACACGGTCCCACATGAACGACACCGAGCCGGTTTCCCCCATCGCCCCGCCGGCCTTGGTGAAGGCGGCCCGCACATTCGACGCCGAGCGGTTGCGGTTGTCGGTCAGCGCCTCGACGATGAGCGCGACGCCACCTGGCCCGTAGCCTTCGTAACGCACAGCTTCGTAAGTCTCGGCGTCGCCCATCGACGCCTTGTTGATGGCGCGCTGGATGTTGTCTTTCGGCATCGACACCGCCTTGGCGTTCTGCACGGCAAGACGCAGGCGCGGGTTCATCGACGGGTCCGGCGTGCCGCTCTTGGCGGCGACGGTTATTTCGCGCGCCAGCTTGGAAAACATTTTCGACCGCACCGCGTCCTGGCGGCCCTTGCGGTGCATGATGTTCTTGAACTGTGAATGGCCAGCCATGGCACCCCTGTCGTCTTCTTGGCAGAGCATCCTGCAGCGAGGTAGTCACCTCGCCTTTGCCAAAATGCTCGAAGTCAAAATTTCAGAACGTCCCTGCTGCGTCCGGATGGACGTACGGCGCTCTATCTCGGAATGGCCGGCTTATAGATAAATCGGCTCAATTCGTCCAGCCGCGCCGTAAGGATGGTGCGGCAAGGTAACCGCCAGCTGCTTTCCTGCGAACGCTCACTCCTCCAGATCGGATCTCAGCCGGTCGAGAATGCTGATCGCATGCGTGGCGTACTGGCTGATCCAGCGGTCGTGGATCTGCTTGATTGGCAGCGCATTGAGATGGTTCCAGCGTTCGCGCCCCTCGCGCCGCGCCACCACCAGGTCGGCTTCCTCCAGCACTTTCAGATGCAGCATGACGGTGCAGCGGTCCATGTCGGGAAAGGCATCGCACAGCATGCCGGTGGTCCGCGGCGCGTCCTTTAGCTCGTCGAGCAGCGCGCGCCGGCGCGGATGCGCCAGCGCCTTGAAAACATTGTCATCCTGCACCTTGCTTGACATGTTATATTTTTATAACATAATATCGATCCGATCAAGGAAGGAGCTGTGGATATGTCTCTTGGATTCAGAGTTTCGGGCCGCATCGGCAAACCGGTTGCCGAAGTCTTCGATGCGGTCGTCAATCCGAACAAGCTCAGCGGCTATTTCACCACCATCGGCGGCGCCAGTGCCCCGCTGGTGGCCGGCGCCAGGGTCATCTGGTGGGGCAAGGTCCCGGTCGAGGTCGACGAGGTGGAGAAAGACAACCGCATCGTGCTGCGCTGGGACGCCACCGACGCCGACGGCAAGCCGGCCTACAAGACGCGCATCGAGATGAATTTCGAGCCGCTGGACGACGGCGGCACCTTCGTCACCATCGCCGAGGCCGGCTGGCACGAGGACGCGGTCGGCCTGAAGAAGTCCTACCTCAATTGCGAGGGCTGGTCGCAGATGCTGGCCTGCATGAAGGCCTATGTCGAATACGGCATCAATTTGCGCGACGGCTACTATCGCAGCGAGATGAAGGGCGAGCCCGCCAATGAAGACAATATCTGAGAAGACGGAGGAAAGAATGGCTGCGAAAATCACCGGCGGCATCAACATCGCCATGAAAGTGCCGCCCCACCAACACCAGGAGACGATCGCCTTCTACCGCGATGTCGTCGGCCTAAAACCGTTCACGACCAAGGCGCCGGCCATCGGTTTCGAGCTCGGCCCCAATCGCCTGTGGATCGACGAAGCGCCGATGCTGAGCCAGGCCGAGATCTGGCTGGAACTGTTCACCGACGATTTTCCGGCCGCCGCCGATCATCTCGCCAAAGCCGGTGTTGTGCGCTGCGACGCCATCGAGGCGCTCGGCGAAGGTTTTCGTGGCGGCTGGATCACCAATCCGGCCAACATCATTCACCTGGTGCGCGAACCCGACGCCTGGTGACGGAGACCGGTTCGGAAGGAGGACGAAATGGACATCCGTGAGACACCGACCGCCGAAGCCGGCATGCTGATCCGGCGGCCGGTCGCAGAAGTATTCGAAGCCATCGTCGATCCGACGATCACGACGAAATTCTGGTTCACCCACGGCAGCGGCAGGTTGGACAGCGGCAAGGAAGTTCGCTGGGAGTGGCGGATGTATGGCGTTTCGACGCCGGTCACGGTCAGCGAGTTCGTCACGAACGAAAAGATCGTCATGCAATGGAGCGATCCGCCGACCACGGTGGTCTGGACTTTTACCGAGATGCAGGGCGGCACCTTTGTCGAGGTTCGCAATTTCGGTTTTGCCGGCAGCACCGATGAACAGGTCAAGCAGGCGATCGGCTCGACCGATGGCTTCGCGCTGGTGCTCGCCGGCGCCAAGGCCTGGTTGGAGCAAGGCTTGACGCTTGGCCTGATCGGCGACCGTCATCCGAAGGGCACGCCGACCGCTTAATTCGCTGGGTGCAAAAAGCCGTTCTGCAGCGATCCTTCCCACCCCCTCTGTCCTGCCGGACATCTCCCCCGCAAGGGGGGAGATCGGATGTCGCTGAGGCTTTCGCCAATCTCCAACGCTGCAGGACGAGCGGAGCGCTAAAGCTGCCAATCTCCCTCCTTGAGGGGGAGATGTCCGGCAGGACAGAGGGGGGTGCTGTCCCTCCGACGTCTCAAAGGTTCTGCATGGCCGCGACAATTGAGGCAGAGCTCAGGCCTTCGCGCCGTCGCTTCGCCCCGCCAACCTCAGTGCCCCGCGCCCGCCTTTGCCTTCCTCCGACGTCGCGCCAGCATGTTGAGCCCCTCGACAAGAGCGGAAAAGCCCATGGCGGCGTAGATGTAGCCCTTCGGCACATGGAAGCCCATGCCGTCGGCGATCAGCGTCATGCCGATCATCAGCAGGAAGCTCAGCGCCAGCATGACGATGCTGGGGTTCTTGGCGATGAAATTGGCGAGCGGTCCAGCCGCCAGCATCATCACGCTGACTGCCACGATCACGGCGATATACATGATGGCGATCTCGTCGGTCATGCCGACCGCGGTGATGATCGAATCGATCGAAAAGACGAGGTCGAGCAGCAGGATCTGGAAGATGGCGCCGGCCAGCGAAAGCTGCAGCGTCTCACCCATCATCGTGTCCTGGTGATCCTCGAGATCGACCGTGTGGTGGATCTCCTTGGTCGCCTTCCAGACGAGGAACAGGCCGCCGGCGATCAGGATCAGATCGCGCCAGGAAAACCCGTGGCCGAACGCGGTGAATACCGGCGCCGTCAACTGGACGATGATCGAGATGGTGGCAAGCAGCACCAGCCGCATGATCAGCGCCGCCGAAATACCAATTCGCCGGGCGCGGGCCCTCTGCGCCTCCGGCAATTTGTTGGTCAGGATCGAGATGAAGATCAGATTGTCGATGCCGAGCACGACCTCCAGCACGATCAGCGTCAGCAACGCGACCCATGCAGTCGGATCTGAGACAAAGGCGAAATGTGGCGCCAGGAATTCGATGAGCTGCATGGAGGTCGTCCCCTCTTACGATCTGAAGCAGGCGTGGCCGGCAATTAGGTACTACAATCGCTTACATCAATGTCATGACCAGAACGAGGGCGCGGTTTCTTCGAGCCGCGGCCCGCGGCGAAACGGCGCAATCCGCTCGGTCAGGCCGCTGCGATCCGAAATGTCGACGCCGACGCCGCACAATGTCGCCGGGCCGCTCGCCGCCTCGAAGCGCCCTTTCGGCACCTTCGACAGAAACCGGTTGAGCGGCTCCTCCTTGTCCATGCCGAGCGAAGAATCATAGTCGCCGCACATGCCGGCGTCTGAGATATAGCCGGTGCCGCCGTTGAGGATATGGTGGTCGCCGGTCGGCTGATGCGTGTGAGTGCCGACAACCAGGCTGGCGCGGCCGTCGACGAAGTGCGCAAAGCACATTTTTTCAGAGGTCGCCTCGGCATGGAAATCGATGACCACCGCATCGGCCTGTTCGCCAAGCGGGCAGGCGGCAAGCTCGCGCTCGCCGGCCTGAAACGGATCGTCGAGTTCAGGATGCATGAACACCCGGCCCATGATGTTGGCGACCAGAACGCGCGCGCCGTTCCTGGCGATGTAGACGCCCGAGCCCCGCCCCGGCGTGCCCTTGGGGAAATTGGACGGACGCAGAAAGCGTTCCTCGCGCGGCGCGAAAGCCAGCGCATCGCGCTGGTCCCAGACATGATTGCCGGTTGTGACGACGTCGGCGCCCGCCGAGATCGTCTCGCGAAAGATCTCTTCGGTAATGCCGAAGCCGCCGGCGGCGTTCTCGCCATTGACGATGACGAAGTCGAGTTTGAAATCCGAGATCAGGCCGGGCAGTTGTTCCCACACCGCCGTGCGTCCCGTCTTGCCGACCATATCGCCGAGGAAGAGAAGTCTCATCTAAACATGATCCCGAACCGAAGGTCAGCGAAGCAAAAAGCTGCATGACTTCCGGAAAAGACCATGCGTCCAGGAACTTATCTACAATTTCGGCGCGAACCGGCGCAACCCGCTCTCGGTGAGTATTTCCGGAATGGTCACGTCATGCGGCTCGTCCGGCACCAGCGCCACCTGCTGGCAGTCGAAAGCAATGCCGATCAGCCGCGGCGGCTGCCCCTTGTCGACCAGCCGCGCGATGGCACGGTCGTAATAGCCGGCGCCATAGCCGATGCGGTGGCCGCGCGCGTCGAAAGCCGCGAGCGGCACCAGCATCACCTGGGGATCGAGCACCTCGGCCTCCTCATGCGGCCCGACGGTGCCGAACCCCATGTCGATCATCGGCGCGCCGCGCACCAGTTCGCGAAAGACGATGGTGGTCTTGTCGAGAATCGCCGGCAGGCAAAGCCGTGCACCTTTTTCGCGCAAGGCGAACATCAACGGCCGGACGTCGACTTCCGAGCGCATCGGCCAGAAGCCGGAGACGATCTGGCCCGGCTCCATCGCAATGCTGTCCCGCGCCGTCTCGGCCATTTCGAGCGCTGCCTCCACCCGCCAGAACGGATCGAGCGCGTCGCGGCGCCCGAGTGCTTCGCGTCGCAACTGTCTTTTCAGGTCTTTCGAGGATGTCATGCGCCGACGATAGAAAAGGTCAGATTTGGATGGAGTTTTAGGAGCGACGTTTTCCACCGCATGATCCACCGAAGCGTGGATCCTTTGCGTCAAGTGACGATCCACACAACCGGTGGAGAGAGCGATCCCGGGAACCTACAAAGTAGGTGGGCGCCGTATGAGAAAACCCACGGGTCTTCCCAGGGACAGCTCCCTAGGGATCATTAAGGCCCCGGGGAAAATGTTCTCCTGCCGGGAAGCGCAGACCGTCACGCCCAATATAGGCCGATGGCAGGCCAAGCGCCAGAGAGACGGCCATGTTCGGCGGCTTTATTCGTCGCAAGGTCCTGCCTGGGAGCTGCGCGGCACATGGGTTCACCGCGCCCTCGCCGCTGCGCCTTGCATCGGCTGGGCTGTCTCCTTACGGTTGCCATGAAAACCGAGGAGCAAAAATGCGTTTCGAAGGCACGGCGGCCTATGTCGCCGACAAGGATCTGATGGTGGCGGTTAATGCGGCGATCGCGCTGGAGCGGCCATTGCTGGTCAAGGGCGAGCCCGGCACCGGCAAGACCGAACTGGCCAGGCAAGTGGCGGCCGCGCTCGGCCTCGAGCTGATCGAATGGCATGTCAAGTCGACGACAAGGGCGCAGCAGGGCCTCTATGAGTATGACGCCGTGTCGCGGCTGCGCGACAGCCAACTCGGCGACGAGCGCTTCAACGACATCAGCAATTATATCAGACGTGGCAAGCTGTGGGATGCCTTCGCGACGGCCAAGAAGGTCGTGCTTCTGATCGATGAGATCGACAAGGCTGACATCGAGTTCCCCAACGATTTGCTGCAGGAACTCGATCGAATGGAGTTCTTCGTCTACGAGACCGGCGAAACGATCCGCGCCGCTGTGCGCCCGATCGTCATCATCACCTCCAACAACGAGAAGGAACTGCCGGACGCTTTCCTGCGCCGCTGCTTCTTCCACTATATCCGCTTTCCCGACGTCGAGACGCTGCATCGGATCGTCGACGTGCACTATCCCGGCATCAAGCAGAACCTGGTGCGCGCCGCACTCACCCAGTTCTACGAAATCCGCGACGTGCCGGGCCTGAAGAAGAAGCCGTCGACCTCCGAGGCACTGGACTGGATCCGCCTGCTCGTGACCGACGATATCGCGCCCGAGGATTTGCGCGGCGACCCGAAAAACGCACTGCCCAAGCTGCACGGCGCGCTGTTGAAGAACGAACAGGACGTGCATCTGTTCGAGCGGCTGGCCTTTATGGCGAGAAGGCAGGGGTGAGGAGCGGTCGGCCAAAGGCCGACGAAAAGCCAACGATTGGCTTTGCGAGCGACGAACGCCCGAAGCCATAGCGCAGGGCCGGGCATGCGGATCGGACAGCGCTTTCCCTTTGCTGGACCGTTGCCACCGGCCGGGCACCGGGGCAGCCTGGGCCCGAAGCTTCGGAAGGAAATGAAATGACCGAGATCACCGTCCGCCCACTGGCACAATCCGACCACGCCGACTGGCAGCGTCTGTGGACTGCTTACCTCGCCTTCTACGAAACCAAACTGCCGGAAGACGTCTACGCGGTCACCTGGAAGCGGCTTTTCACGGCGGGGGAGTTCGAACCAAAGGGGTTCATCGCCACCCTCGACGGCAAGGCGGTCGGCCTCACCCATTACCTCTACCATCGCTCCTGCTGGTCCGAAAAAAACGACTGCTATCTGCAGGACCTGTTCGCCGACCCGGATGTGCGCGGCAAAGGCGTCGGCGCCGCCCTGATCGAAGCGGTCAAGCAGGAAGCCGGCAAGATCGGCGTCAAGAACGTCTACTGGATGACGCACGAGACCAACACCACCGCGCGCAAGCTCTACGACCACGTGGCGCGCAGGACCGGCTTCATCGAATATGATCTGATGTGATGAACGGTCGATCGCCCGGCTTGCCGGATGGATTTAAGGAGGAATGATGACGCACTATGTCGGAATTCTTGACGGCGCAGATGATGTCTGGGGAGTGCGGGTCCCCGATCTTCCCGGATGTCACGGCGGTGGCGCAAGTCCCGAGGAGGCGATAGCCGACGCGACCTCCGCCGTTCGCGAATGGGCTGAGGCACGAATGGCGAAGCACTTGCCCTTGCCCGGCGCGCGCACGGTGGCAGATCTGCTCCGACTGGGCGAAATCGATAGCGCCGCCGGCGAATCTGCCGTGATGATCCCCGTGCTGATCGATTCCGGACGGCCTGTCCGAGCCAATCTGTCGCTCGACGCAGGTCTCTTGGCGGCAATCGATGCCGAAGCGAGCCGGCGCGGCCTCACGCGTTCCACCTTCATCGCCAGCGCCGCTCGCGAGAAGATCGAAGGGCACAGATAAAAGTCGCACGATGTTCATCCCCTTCTTCCTCGAACTGAAGGCTGCGCGGGTTCCGGTTTCGCTCCGGGAATATCTGTCGCTACTGGAAGGGCTGGAGGCGGGGCTGGTCGACTATGACGTCGAGGGTTTTTACTACCTCGCCCGCTCGGCACTGGTGAAGGACGAGCGCCACATCGACCGTTTTGACCAGGTCTTTTCGCACATCTTTAGGGGTGTCGAAGCGCTGGCTGGCGAAAACCCCGTCGACGTCGAAAACATCCCGGAGGAATGGCTGCGGCGGCTTGCCGAAAAGCACCTGACCGATGAGGAGAAAAAGCTGGTCGAGGCTCTGGGCGGTTTCGAAAAGCTGATGGAAACGCTGAAAAAGCGGCTGGAGGAACAGAAGGGCCGCCATCAGGGCGGGTCGAAATGGATCGGCACCGGCGGCACCTCACCCTTCGGCGCCTATGGCTACAATCCCGAGGGCGTTCGCATCGGCCAGCATGAGAGCCGCAACCGCCGTGCGGTGAAAGTCTGGGACAAGCGTGAATTCAGGAATTTCGACGATGCCGTCGAGCTCGGCACCCGCAACATCAAGATCGCGCTGAAGCGCTTGCGTCGCTGGGTGCGCGAAGGCGCCGAGGAAGAGTTCGACCTGCCCGGCACCATCCACGCCACGGCCGAGCATGGCTATCTCGACGTACAGACGCGGCCCGAGCGGCGCAATGCTGTGAAGCTGCTGATGTTCTTCGATGTCGGCGGCTCGATGGACGATCACATCAGAAGCGTCGAGGAGCTGTTTTCGGCCGCTCGCGCCGAATTCCGCCAGCTCGAATATTTTTACTTCCACAACTGCCTCTACGAGGGCGTGTGGAAGGACAATCGCCGCCGCCATGCGGAGGTGATTCCGACTTTCGGCCTGCTCCACAAATACGGTCCGGACTACAAGGTGATCGTCGTCGGCGATGCCTCGATGAGCCTCTATGAGATCGCGCATCCCGGCGGCTCGGTCGAGCACTGGAATCCGGAGGCCGGCGTCGTCTGGCTCGGCCGTCTGCTGCAGCAATGGCCGAACGCGGTATGGCTCAACCCCGAAAGCGAAAAGCACTGGGGTTTTACCCATTCGATCGCCATGATCCGCGACATCTTTGGCGGCCGCATGTTTCCGCTGACGCTCGCCGGGCTCGAGGCCGCGACGAAGCAGCTTTCAAGGAAGCACTGAATGGATCCACGCAAAACAGGACGGCCGACCTGTTTCCTCTGCCTGCAATGTGGCGTCCAGTTCGCGGCGGCAGCGACGCCGCCGCAACATTGCCCGATCTGCGAGGACGAGCGGCAATATGTGCGCTGGGAGGGCCAGGCCTGGATCACGCCGCAAGAGCTCGCCGCCGGGCATCGGATCGTGATGAAGGACGACGCCGGCGTGCTCGCCTTCGGCATCGAGCCGCGCTTCGCCATCGGTCAGCGGGCGCTGCTGGCACAGACGCCGCACGGCAATGTGCTGTGGGACTGCATCTCGATGGTCAGCGACGAGGCGGTGGCCGAAATCAACCGACGAGGCGGTCTGGCCGCGATCGCCATTTCGCACTGCCATTATTATTCGGCGATGGTCGAGTGGAGCGAGGCGTTTGGCGGCGTGCCGATCTATCTGCATGCCGATGACCGCAAGTGGATGATGCGGCCGCATCCGGCGGTTGTCAGTTGGCAGGGCGAGACGCGCGCCCTCAACCCCTCGCTGACACTTATCCGTTGCGGCGGTCACTTTGCCGGTGGCCAGGTGCTGCACTGGAAGCGCGACGGCGACGACGCCATCCTGGCCGGTGACATCTTGCAGGTGACGCCAACCCGCCGCCATGTCAGCTTCATGTACAGCTACCCGAACTACATCCCGCTCAATGCGCCGAAGGTACTCCACATCGCGTCGGCACTGGAGCCTTTCGCATTCGACCATATCTATGGCGCATGGTGGAACCAGAACGTCATCGGCGATGCAAAGACGGGATTTGCAAGGTCTGTTGCGCGGTATCTCGCAGCGATCGCCTGAGGAATTCTTCGCGGCAGGACTGGAAATATCGGCAAACGCCGTAACAAAAGCCTATTTTAGGCGAACTTGGGAAGCAGCCCAATAGCGGCATGAGCTAAGAGGCATAAAATGGATAGTCACATCTACCCTGTCACCCGCACTGATGCCGAATGGCGCGCCCAGCTGACGCCGGAGCAATATGCGGTGATGCGCAACCACAGCACCGAGCGGCCGGGCAGCTGCGCCCTGCTCCACGAGAAGCGCGCCGGCACATTTTTCTGCGCCGGCTGCGACCAGCCCTTGTTCGAATCCAAGCTGAAGTTCGAGAGTGGCACCGGCTGGCCAAGCTTCAACGATCCGGTGCCCGGTTCGGTCGAGACGACCGTCGACCGCAGCTACGGCATGGTCCGCACCGAATGCCACTGCGCCCGCTGCGGCAGCCATCTCGGCCACGTCTTCGAGGACGGCCCGCCGCCGACCGGCCTACGCTATTGCATCAACGGGGTCGCGCTGAAATTCGAGCCGGCCGCCTGACTGGAATTCAACGTTGTCAAAGGACGGCTTCCGCCGGCCTTTGACGGCAGCACTGTCCCGTCAGATCACCACCACTAGTAACAGCCACAGCACGGCCCCCAGCGTCATCAGCGAAGCCTTGACGCCGCCGGTTTTCTCGGCGGTCCGCCACACCGCAAAAGTCAGGAAGAAATTGTACGGCACCGGCGCGAAATGCACCGCCAGAACGAGAGCGAGCGGCAGCTTCAGCCCGAGCAGGATCAGCGCCAGCACCGACACGGCGATGTTGATCGCCGTGCCGACAAGGACAAGATCGCGCCAGAACAGCCGGTCTAGCGGGGCCGTGCCTTGCCAGCGCGAGCGGAAGAAACCCGCCGCACGGCCTGCCTTGCCGTCTTCGCCTTCGAAAGTCTCCGGCGCACTCATCGATACGGCTTTCTCTCATTCGACAGCCGCAGAGATTTCCAAAGCAGCAAGCCTGTCAACGCAAATCGATCATCGGCACGCAAGCGTATGATTTGACAAATTGTCATCAAACGGTCGTGAAACCTTTCTACGTCGCCCTTGTCGGCGTCTCGGCAAAGACACCTTGCCGGACTCTGCCGCCCCCATCATCCAGTCGCCTGCCAAGGGAGGTCTTGAGATGAGCGATAATGTCTACAACGTGCTGTTTCTTTGCAACGCCAATTCGGCGCGATCGATCATGGCGGAAGCCATTCTCAGCCGGATCGGTGGCGGCAGGTTCAAGGCGTTTTCCGCCGGTTCGCAACCGAAGGGCGAGGTCAATCCCTACGCACTGCAGCTGCTCGAAAGCCTCGGCTACGATACGAACTTCGCCCGTTCGAAAGGCTGGGACGAGTTTGCCGAGCCCGACGCGCCGGAAATGAATTTCATCTTCACGCTTTGCGACAGCACCGCGAATGAATCCTGTCCGATCTGGCCGGGTCATCCGATGACCGCGCTCTGGTCGATACCGGACCCAGGCAAGGCAGACGGCACCGAAGCAGAACTGCATCTTGCCTTTGCCGATGCCTATCGCATGCTCAACAACCGCATCTCGCTGTTCACCAATCTGCGGATGGATGCGCTCGACCATCTGGCGCTGCAACAGCATCTCGATCGGATTGGCCGCGACACGGCGAAGCCGAACTAACTAAAGCCACTGCGACGCGAATTCACGGTCCGGCTTCGCCACCCCCGCCCAGCACCTCGGAAACAGCGCGCTCGAAGCGCGATGCTTCCGTCACCAGCCAGTCGGCCATGGCCGGCCAATTGTCCTCGGCAAAACAGTTCACGCGCCACAGCGAATTGATGCCGAGGCCCTCGCAGCTCTGTTCCGGCCTGAGCTTCAACCTGTCTTCGATCGCCGGCTGGAACGGCTTCAACCGCGACCAGGCTTGCGTGGCACCGAACTTCTCGTTGCGGCCGAAGAAGACGCCGACATGGTTCTGCGCCGGCGCGACATACATGGAAAGGACCAATGCGAAGTCGGGCAGCCCGCGCTGCCAGAACAAGGGTCCGCGCCGCGCCATCAGAGGCCTTTCTTCCGGATGCCGTTCCGCGAACAGCGTCCAGAAGCCGCGTTGGCGGAACTCAGAGGCGCGGCGGCCGCCATAGTCGAATTCGCTCATGGTTCGACCCGTTGCGGGCGCAACCGGCGCCCAGGGCTGTTACCAGCCTTACACCATGCCGAGTGCGGCTTTGTAGAGATCGAGGATGGTTTCCTCCTCTTGCCGCTCAGCCTGGTCCTTCTTGCGCAGCCGGATGATCGACCGCATCGCCTTGGTGTCGAAGCCGGTGCCCTTGGCCTCGGCGAACACTTCCTTGATGTCGTCGGCGATCGTCTTCTTCTCTTCCTCGAGCCGCTCGATGCGCTCGATGAAGGCTCGCAGCTGGCCGGCGGCAACAGTCTGGCTGGTCTCGGTGATGTCGTCGGCCATTTTTTCTCCGCGTCGTTTTCCATGCCGCGACTCACGAACCGTCGCGGCGAATTTGCAGCGGTTCGATGCCCGACCGGAGGCGACCGGTCAAGCTGTTATCGATGCGGCATGAAGGGTGGACAGGACCTAAGGTGTGTTGAGATTCAGGTCAGGCCGAGTCGAGAACGCCGGCTTCCGAGAACCCGAGCGGAGCGTACTTAAAGTACGTGAGCCCGCGCATGATCCCCGAAATCGGAATCGAGTTGCGGAAAGGATCATGCGCAAATCAAATACTACAGCGTCCTTTGCGCGCCCGGGGGCGCGCGGCGCTGAAAGCAAGCGCAGGAAGCTGGCGTTTGCAGGCCGGCATCACCTGAATATCAACGCACCTTATCCGAAGGCGATCAGCAAATCCTTGGCGTCGATCTGATCGCCGGCCTTGACCAGCACTTCGGCGATTGTGCCGTCGCGCTCGGCATGCAATGCCGTCTCCATCTTCATCGCCTCGATGGACAAAAGCACGTCGCCGGCCTTGACCGCCTGGCCGGCGGCAACCGCGAGCGCCGAGACGACGCCCGGCATCGGTGCGCCGACATGCGCCTCGTTGCCCGGCTCAGCCTTGCGCCGCGCCTTGGCGGCGGAAGCGCCATGCGCCCGATCCGGCACTTTGACCCGGCGCGGCTGGCCGTTGAGCTCGAAGAACACGGTGACCATGCCCTTCTCGTCGACATCGCCTATGGCCAGGCAGCGCACCACCAGCGTCTTGCCCTTCTCGATGTCGACAAAGATCTCGTCCTCCGGCTTCATGCCGTAGAAATAGGTCGGCGTCGGCAGCACGCTGACCGGCCCATAAGTTTCCTGCGCTGCGGTAAAGTCGGAGAAGACCTTCGGGTACATCAGCCACGAGGCGAATTCGAACTCGCTGAGCTTGCGCTCGAGCTTGTCCTCGATCTCCTTGCGGCTGGCCTTGAGATTGGCTGCTTTCAGCAGCGAACCGGGCCGCACGGTGATCGGTTTGTCGCCTTTCAGCACCTTCTTCTGCAGCGCCTCCGGCCAGCCGCCGGGCGACTGGCCGAGGTCGCCGCGCAGCATCGACACGACCGAGTCGGGGAAGGCGATATCCCTGGCCGGATTTTCGACATCGGCAACCGTCAGGTCCTGGCTCACCATCATCAGCGCCATGTCGCCGACGACCTTGGACGACGGCGTCACCTTGACGATGTCACCGAACATCAGATTGACGTCGTGATAGGTCTGCGCCACTTCGTGCCAGCGCGTTTCCAGCCCGAGTGAGCGCGCCTGCTCCTTGAGGTTGGTGAACTGCCCACCCGGCATTTCGTGCAAATAGACTTCCGAGGCCGGCCCCTTCAGGTCGCTTTCGAAGGCAGCATACTGGTTGCGCACCGCCTCCCAGTAGAACGAGATGTTCCTGATCCATTGCGGGTCGAGGCCCGGATCCCGCTCGGTGCCCTTCAGCGCCTCGACGATGGAGCCCAGGCAAGGCTGCGAGGTGTTGCCGGACAGGGCATCCATCGCCGCATCGATGGCGTCGACACCGCTGTCCACCGCCGCCAGCACCGTCGCCGCCGACAGGCCTGACGTGTCGTGCGTATGAAAGTGGATCGGCAGGTCGGTCGCCTCGCGCAGCGCCTTGAACAGAGCGCGGGCGGCGTTCGGCTTCAAGAGCCCGGCCATGTCCTTGACCGCGATGATATGGGCGCCAGCCGCCTGCAACTCCCTGGCCAGCGCGACGTAGTATTTGAGGTCGTACTTGGCTCGGGCCGGGTCGAGTATGTCGCCGGTGTAGCAGATCGCTGCTTCGATCAGCTTGCCTTCGGCGCCGACAGCGTCCATGGCGACGCGCATGTTGTCGACCCAGTTCAAACAGTCAAAGACTCGGAACAGGTCGACGCCGCCACTTGCTGCCTGTTTGACGAAATGCTGGACGACATTGTCCGGATAGTTGGTGTAGCCAACGCCGTTGGCGCCGCGCAAAAGCATCTGCAATAACAGATTGGGCGCTGCCTCGCGCACCAGCGCCAGCCGCTCCCACGGGTCTTCGGTGAGGAAGCGCATGGCGACGTCGAAGGTCGCCCCGCCCCAGCATTCGAGCGACAAAAGCTGCGGCAGTGCGCGCGCATAGGTGCCGGCAATGCCGGCGATGTCATAGGTGCGCACGCGCGTCGCCAGCAGGGATTGGTGTCCGTCGCGCATCGTCGTGTCGGTGACCAGCACTTCTTTGCATGCGCGCATCCAGGCCGCGAATTTCTCCGGCCCAAGCGCGTCGAGCTTCTGCTTGCTGCCATCGGGCACATTGCCGTTGAGATAGGGCACCATGGGCGCCGCCGCATCGGCCTTCGGCTGCGGCCGGCCGCGGGTTTCGGGATGACCGTTGACGCTGACATCGGCCAGGTAGTTGAGCAGCTTGGTCGCGCGATCCTGCCGCTTCACGCTCGCGAACAGTTCCGGTGTCGTATCTATGAACTTGGTCGTATAGGAATTTTCGGCGAAACTCGGGTGATTGATGATCGCCTCGAGGAAGGTGAGGTTGGTCGCCACCCCGCGAATACGGAACTCGCGCAGCGCCCGGTTCATGCGGGCGATGGTCTCGGCCGGCGTCGGCGCCCAGGCCGTCACCTTCTCCAGCAGCGGATCGTAGAAGCGGGTGATGACCGCGCCCGAATAAGCGGTGCCGCCATCGAGGCGGATGCCGAAACCGGTGGCGCCGCGATAGGCGGTGATGCGGCCATAGTCGGGGATGAAATTATGTTCGGGATCTTCCGTGGTGATGCGGCACTGCAGCGCGTGGCCGTTGAGCCTGATATCCTTCTGCGCCGGCACGCCCGATTCCGGCGTGCCGATGGCAAAGCCATCGAGGATGTGGATCTGCGCCTTGACGATGTCGATGCCGGTCACCTGTTCGGTGACCGTGTGCTCGACCTGGATGCGCGGATTCACCTCGATGAAGTAGAATTTGCCACTGTCGGCATCCTGCAGGAACTCGACCGTGCCGGCGCCGATATAGCTCGTCTCGCGCGCGATCTTGAGCGCGTAGCCGCAAAGCTCTTCGCGCTGCGACATTTCGAGATAGGGCGCCGGCGCGCGCTCGACCACCTTCTGGTTGCGGCGCTGGATCGAGCAATCGCGCTCGAACAGGTGCACGGCGTTGCCGTGTGTGTCGCCCAGCACCTGCACCTCAACATGGCGGGCGCGCTCGATCAGCTTTTCGAGATAGACCTCGTCCTTGCCGAAGGCAGCTTTCGCTTCGCGCTTGCCCTCCGTCACCTCGCGGGCGAGATCGGCTTCCGAGCGGATGGCGCGCATGCCGCGGCCGCCGCCGCCCCACGACGCCTTCAGCATCACCGGATAGCCGATCGTCCTGGCGAGCGCCTTCACCGTCTCGATGTCGTCCGGCAAGGGATCGGTGGCGGGAATTACCGGCACGCCGACCTCGATCGCCAGGTTGCGTGCGGCGACCTTGTTGCCGAGCCTGCGCATCGTATCCGGCTTGGGTCCAATGAAAATAATGCCGGCCTTGACACAGGCTTCGGCGAATTCAGGGCTTTCCGACAACAGCCCATAGCCCGGATGGATGGCATCGGCGCCGGAAAGCCTGGCGACGCGGATCACTTCCTCTATCGACAGATAGCTTTCGATCGGCCCCATATCCCTGGTCAGATGCGGCCCGCGCCCGACCTGATAGCTTTCATCCGCCTTGAAGCGGTGCAGCGAGTACTTGTCCTCCTCGGCCCAGATCGCCACGGTTTTGAGGCCGAGTTCGTTGGCCGCGCGGAAGACGCGGATGGCGATTTCGGACCGGTTGGCGACAAGGATCTTCGTGATTGCCAAGGACAAGGCTCCGGACGCTGACGGAAGGGGGACTGCGCCATGATTAACGCGAAAATGCTGCAGCGCAAACAAAATCGGGCGGCGACGATTAAACCGATTTAAATCCACTCATTGGGTAGAGCGCCGCGCGTTCCCTCGAATGCGCAAAGGGTGCTCCGACGAAAGGTAAAACGGCACACACGAAAAATGCCCGGCGCGAGGCGCCGGGCATTCCGGAATTGTCGTCGTCGTCGACAGGCTTACATCTTCTGGACGTAGGTGTATTTGCCGTCGTCGCCCTTCTTCCATTCGTACATGACGTAGCCAGGCAGCGTCGGATCGCCCTTCTCGTCGTAGGAAAGATCGCCCAGCACGGTCTTGAACGGGCCGTTGGCCTTGAGAGCCTTGGCAACTTCCATCGGATCGTTCGACTTGGCGGCTTTGGCGGCTCCCACGATCGCCTGCATGGCGGCGTAGGAATAAAGCGTGTAGGCCTCCGGCTCGAAGCCCTGCGCGCGGAACTTCTCGACCAGTTCCTTGTTCGCCGGGATCAGACGCGGATCCGGGCCGAACGTGTTCAGCGTGCCCGCAACCGCGTCACCGGCGATTGAGGCCAGTTCGTTCGACACGATGCCGTCGCCGGAAACCAGCGTGGCCTCGAGGCCCTGGTCAGCCACCTGGCGGATGATCAGTCCGGCTTCGGTGTGCAGACCACCCCAATAGATGATGGAAACGCCGGCTTGTTTCATCTTGGCGATCAACGCCGAGAAGTCCTTGTCGCCGATATTTACGCCTTCATACATGACTTCCGTCACGCCGGCAGCGTTCATCGCCTTCTTGGTCTCGTCGGCAAGGCCCTGACCATAGGTCGTCTTGTCGTGGACGACCGCGATCTTGGCATCCTTGAAGTTCTCCGCGAGATAGGCGCCGGCGATGCTGCCCTGCTGGTCGTCGCGTCCGCAGGTACGGAACGTGTTCCACAGGCCGCGCTCGGTGAACTGCGGGTTGGTCGCGGCCGGCGTGATCTCGAGGATGCCGTTCTCCGCGTAGACTTCCGATGCCGGGATCGAAACGCCCGAGTTGAAGTGGCCGACCACGAACTTGACGCCGTCGCCGACGAACTTGTTGGCGACCGAAATCCCCTGCTTCGGATCGGAGACGTCGTCGCCGACCGTGAGCTTGACCTGCTCGCCGTTGATGCCGCCGGCCGCATTGATGTCGGCGACAGCCTGTTCGGCGCCCTTCTGCAGCTGCGCGCCGAAGGCGGCATTCGGGCCGGTGATCGGACCGGCAACTCCGATCAGGACGTCAGCCCACGCGCTTCCGCTGAACGCGACGAGCGCGGTCAGGGCGACGGCGGACAAAAGTGATTTTCTCATGTAAAACGCTCCCATTTACAGAGTGGGCGTGGATGATGCTTTCATGCGATGCCCACCTTTACTCGCAGAAAGCGTACTTTGCCGATTTTCAGGCACTTGTCACGCCGATTCATCCGCGAAAAGGCGTTAATGATGAACGTCAACCTTTTGGTTTCCAACTCAAAAGCGATGCTCTTTCGTAGAGCCAGCTATACTGTGTCACCATCTGGTTGGTGCGCGTGTATTGATAGCCGATGAAGCCCAATATCATCAGGACGATGGTGTCGACGATGTAGTAGTGCAGCGAAAACATCGTGCCGCCGAACAGCGCGTGATGGATGAACCTTACGGCTATACCGAGGCCGAGCAAATAGGCGAACAATTGGACAACGCTGCGCCATGTCTGGGCGCAGGCCTTGCCCGTCATCCACGCCGCCCAGCCGCCAAGCAGGCAGGTGACGAAGAAGAACTGCCAGACCGAGGGTTCCTCATAGAGAATGCCCTGCATGATGAAGACTCCTGAACTCAGTGATGGCCGCCTTCGAGATAGGCGGCGCGCACGTCCGGATCGGCGAGCAGCTCCTTGCCGGTGCCGCTCATCGTCACGTTGCCGTTGACCATGACATAGCCGCGCGTGGCGAGCTTCAGCGCGCCGAAGGCGTTCTGCTCGACCAGGAACACGGTCAGCCCCTGCGTGCGGTTCAACTCGCGGATGGCGTCGAATATCTGCTTGACGATCAGCGGCGCCAGGCCTAGCGACGGCTCGTCGAGCAAGAGCAGTTTCGGCCGCGCCATCAGCGCACGTCCGATCGAAAGCATCTGCTGCTCGCCGCCCGACAGCGTGCCGCCGCGCTGGGCAATGCGTTCCTTCAGGCGTGGAAACAGCGTGAACACCTTCTCGACGTCCTCGTCGTAGTGGTTGAGGTTGTCGAGGCTGGCGCCCATCTGCAGGTTTTCCATCACCGTCATGCGCGGGAAGATGCGCCGGCCCTCCGGAGACTGGGCGATGCGCATGCGCGCGATCTCATGGGTCGGCAACTGGGTGATGTCGGTGCCGGCGAAGGTGATGGTGCCGGCCCGCGCCCGTGGAGCACCAAAAATGGTCATCATCAGCGTCGACTTGCCGGCGCCATTGGCGCCGATCAGCGCCACGATCTCGCCCTGCTTGACGGTGACATCGACGCCGTTCAGCGCCCTGATGTTGCCGTAGTAGGTCTGGACGCCCTTGATGTCGAGCAGCGTTGTGCCGGCCATCATTCATTCCCTCCGCCCCGGTTGGAGTCGCCCGGTGTCTTGGGCTTTGCCGGAGCCTTGGCGTCCGGCTTTGCCGCGGAGGATTTCGCGTCGGCTTCGGCCGGCGATGCGGGCCTTGCCGCCGCGCCCGGCCTTGCATCGACCTGCCCGGCTTTCGACGCGCCCTTCGACACCGTGACGCGTTCGCCCTCACTGTGTCCGACGGTGTCGATCACTGGCCCGGCGAAATACGAGGACGACGAGTCCGGACCGTGCGTCGAATCCGGGCCGGTGTCGAGTTGCTCGATGACGTCTTCGTCGCCGACCTCGATCAGCACCGTCTCGACGTCCTCGTCTTCGACCCCAAGATAGGCGGCGATGACACGCGGGTCGGTTCGCACCGCATGCGGACTGCCGTCCGAGATCTTGCGCCCGTATTCGAGCACCACGACATGGTCGGAAATCTGCATGACTACCGCCATGTCGTGCTCGATCAGCAGGATCGAGGTGCCGGTGTTGTCCTTGATGTCCATAAGGAGCGCGTTGAGCGCCATTGATTCCTTCGGATTGAGCCCTGCCGCCGGTTCGTCGAGGCAGAGCAGTTCCGGACCCGTGCACATGGCCCGCGCGATCTCCAGGCGCCGCTGCGCGCCGTAGGGCAAGTCGCCGGCCGGATCGTCGGCTCGATCGACGAGGTCGGCCTTTTCCAGCCAGTGCCTGGCGAGATCGATCGACTCGGCCGACGCCGTCCGGTAGCCGCTGAAGCCAAACAGGCCGAGGACAGTGTAGCCGGACGCCTTCATCAGCTTGTTGTGCTGCGCCACCAGCAGGTTCTCCAGCAGCGTCATGCCGGAAAACAGGCGGATGTTCTGGAAGGTGCGCGCCACCTTGGCTCGCGCCGGAATCTCATGGTTCGGCAGCCGTTCGAGCAGATAGCTCGAGCCGTCGCGCCGGTTGAGCGTGAGCATGCCCTCAGACGGCTTGTAGAAGCCGGTGATGCAGTTGAACACGGTTGTCTTGCCGGCGCCGTTCGGCCCGATCAGCGCGGTGATCTCGCCGCGCCTGGCCTGGAAGGACAGGTCGCCGATGGCGACCAGACCGCCGAACTTCATCGACAGATGTTCGACCTGCAGGATGGCATCGTTCACGGATGGGTTCGCATCGCTCATCAGCCGTGGCCCTCCTTGGTGAAGGAGCCGGATACAGCCCTGCTCTCCTTGAGAAAGGCTGTCGGTTCACGACTGCCGACGAAGCCGCGCGGCTTCCACAGCATGACGATGACCATGGCCATGCCGAACAGCAGCATGCGGTAGAGTTCCGGCGTGAAGTCGGGACCGAAGACCTGCTTCAGGAAATCGAGTTCGCGCAGCACCTCGGTGCCACCGATCATCACCATGGCGGCGACGGCGATGCCAACCAGCGAACCCATCCCGCCGAGCACGACGATGGCGAGGATGATGGCCGATTCCAGGAAGATGAAGGATTCGGGGCTGACGAAACCTTGCCGCGCGGCGAAGAACGAGCCGGCGAAGCCGCCGAACATGGCGCCGGTGGCAAAGGCGGTGAGCTTGGTGGTGGTGGTGTTGATGCCGAGCGAGCGGCAGGCGATCTCGTCCTCGCGCAGCGCTTCCCAGGCGCGGCCGACGGGCATGCGCCTGAGCCTTATGGTGACGAAGGCGGTGAGCAGGCAGAGCCCGAGGATCAGGTAGTAGAGGAAGATCTTGTAATAGGCGCTCGACGTGGCGATGTCCAAGACCTTGGCGATATAGTTCGGATCCGAGACGTTGAACGACATCAGTCCGAAAAACGTGACCTTGGGAATGCCGGAGATACCGGCCGAGCCGTTGGTAACCTCACGCCAATTGATCAGCACGAGACGAATGATCTCGCCGAAGGCCAGCGTCACGATCGCCAGGTAGTCGCCGCGCAGGCGCAGCACCGGAAAGCCGAGCAGCACCCCCCAGAAGGCGGCCATGGCGCCGGCGGCAGGCAGCAGGATCCAGAACGACAGGCCGTATTGCGTGCCGAGCAGCGCATAGGCATAGGCGCCGACTGCATAGAAGGCGACATAACCAAGGTCGAGCAGGCCGGCGAGGCCAACGACGATGTTCAGCCCCCAGGCCAGCATGACATAGATCAGGATCTGAATGCCGTAATTGTCGACCCATTTCAGAGAACCCTGGAACCCGGCGGCCACCGATCCTCCATACACAGCAAGCACCAGCACAACGATGATCGGGTAGAGCGCCAGTGCGGTTATGCCCAACGCCGAGAAATGGGCATGAATGAAGGTTCGGAAATAAAACATCACCGAGGCGAGGGCGTAGATGGTCGCCAGCGCTCTCAGGAACCGTGCATAACCGGCCAGGCCGGGCCCCAGCAATCCGTCAAGGGAGCCGGCAAGGAAAACCAGCACGGCCACTGTGACGATGGCAGCGATGAAATACGGCAGGCGGAAGAACCGCGCCGCCATGCTCTGCGGCAGCAGGCCGGTGGCGACGTCGACGATCTTCTGATTTGCCAGGAAAGGCTGTCCGTAGGCGACATAGAGAAAACGGCCGGCCATGGTCAGCACGACCACGACTGCAAGAAGCCACCAGCGCTGTACAAGGATCAGCTCGTTGGAGATGTTCTGATCGGTCCTCAGGCCGATGAACAGCACGAACAGGCCGAGCGCGATGGCGCCGGCATAAAGCGCTTCGCGGGTAGCGCGCTGCATGGGAGTGGCGACGATGTCGCGCTCCGGAGACGTGGTGACCGCCATGAACTCAGACCTTTTCGACTTCTGGCCGGCCGAGAATGCCGGAAGGCAGGAAGATCAGCACGATCGCCAGGATGGAAAAGGCCGCGACGTCCTTGTAGTCGATCGAGAAATAAGCCGACCACATGCTTTCGATGAAGCCGATCATGAGCCCGCCGAGCACGGCGCCGGGCAACGAGCCGATGCCGCCGAGCACGGCCGCGGTGAACGCCTTCACGCCCGGCGTGAAACCGTCGGAGAAGGCGATAACGCCATAATACATCAGAAACAGCGTGCCGGCGACGGCGGCGAGGGCCGCACCCATGACGAAGGTGATCGAGATGGTGCGGTCGACGTCGATGCCGAGCAACGCCGCCATCTTGCGGTCCTGCTCGCAAGCCCTTTGGGCTCGACCCAGCGAGGTCTTGTTGACCAGGTACCAGAACAGCGCCAACAGCAGCGCGGTGACGATGACGATGACGATTTGCTTCAGCGACACGCTGACGCCCTCGATATTATAGACCTTGGACACCATCGGCGGGATCGGCTTGTTGCGCGGCCCCTGCGTCACCTGGACGAAGTTCGACAGCGCGATCGACATGCCGATCGCGGTGATCAGCGGCGCCAGCCGGAACGACCCGCGCAACGGCCGGTAGGCTACCTTTTCGATCGTCCAGTTGTACAGGCTGGTCAACAGCATCGCGACGATCATCATGACCAGCAGCGCGATCACCACCGGCACCGAATAGAACATCGCGCCGAGGATGAGGAAGACGATGAGGGCGGCGAAGGCGCCGACCATGAAGATGTCGCCATGGGCGAAATTGATCATGCCGATGATGCCGTAGACCATCGTGTAGCCGATCGCGATCAGTCCATAGATCGATCCCAGCGTCAGCCCATTGATAAGCTGCTGGACAAAATACTGCATGCTGTCGTGGCTCCCCTGGAATGTCGCCCATGCAGACGCATTCCTTTTCGTATTTCCCCTAGTCGTAAAGTTTCGAGCCCGGATTGCAACGTCATTCTTTAATCGGCATGCGTGATTTTGAAGCACGCAATCGGATTGCCCGTTCTTCCCTTCCCGGCCTCTGGACTATCGCCGACCCTATCATTGGCCTAACGCAATGTCTTTGGCGATTCGTCGTCAAAATGCACGCTGCTTCGAAGGAATCGCCGTAAAAATAAGTTGATGAGCGGGATCGTTGCGCCGTCTGGGCAATCGATCCTTGCATTCTGTTCGATTCCCCTGCGTTAGGATTCTCTCTCTATTTGACGACGAATCCGTGCGCGAACGGATCGCGATCGTCGATGAAGATCGTGTTCAATCCGGTCATGCGCGCCCAGCCGCCGATCGAGGGGACGATCGCCGGCTTGCCCGCCACCGTGACTTCCTTCTCGACCCTGCCCTTGAACAGCGAGCCGATGATCGATTCGTGGACGAATTCGTCGCCGGTCCCAAGCTTGCCCTTGGCGTGAAGCTGCGCCATCCGCGCCGAGGTGCCGGTGCCGCAAGGCGAGCGGTCGATCGCCTTGTCGCCGTAGAAGACGGCGTTGCGTGCATCCGCCTGGCTGTCGGTCGGCGCACCCGTCCACAGTATGTGCGACAGCCGGCCGATGCCGGGATTCTCGGGATGCACGAAGGCGTATTTTTCGTTGAGCCGCTGCCGCACCACCGGGCTCCAGGCGATGAGGTCGCCGGCAGAGTGGTCGGCCATGTCGCGATAGGTCTTCTGCGGCTCGATGATGGCGTAGAAATTGCCGCCATAGGCGACATCGACGCTGATCTCGCCGAGCTGCGGACATTCGACAGTCAGACCCTCCGCATGGACGAAGGACGGCACGTTGGTGATGCGCACCTCCTCGACATATTCGCCGACCTGCCTGTACTCGGCGGTGACCAGGCCGGCCGGCGTGTCCAGCCTGAGCAAGCCCGGTGTCTTCGGCTTGACCAGCCCGTGCTCGATGGCCATCGTCACCGTGCCGATGGTGCCGTGACCGCACATTGGCAGGCAGCCCGAGGTTTCGATGAACAGGATGGCGATATCGCAATCGGGCCGCGTCGGCGGATAGAGGATCGAGCCGGACATCACGTCATGGCCGCGCGGCTCGAACATCAGCCCTGTTCGGATCCAGTCATATTCGGCCAGGAAATGCGCGCGCCGCTCCATCATCGTCGCGCCGTTGAGCAGCGGTCCGCCCCCGGCGACCAGCCGCACCGGATTGCCGCAGGTGTGACCTTCGATGCAGAAGAAGGAGTGGCGCGCCATTTCTAGATCCCGTCAGAAGCGGTTCGGAGAAAACGGAGACAGATCAAACACCGGATTTTGGCCGAGAATGAGATCGCGAACCAGGCGTCCGGTGGCAGCCGCCTGGGTGAGGCCGAGATGGCCGTGGCCGAAGGCATAGACTATCGTGCCGGCCCGCCTGGCGCCACCGATCACCGGCAGCGAATCCGGCAGCGATGGCCGCAATCCCATCCATTCGCGGCCGCCGGCCGGGTCAAGCCCCGGCAGGAATTTCTGTGCCTTGTCGAGCAGCGCTTTCGAGCGGACGTAGTTGGGCGGCCGCTCAATGCCGCCGAGCTCGACCGCGCCGCCGACGCGCACGCCGGTTTCAAGCGGCGTGACGACGAAGCCGTGGCCGGAGAAGATCAGTTGCCGCTTCACGTCGAAGGCGGTCTTCGGCAGCGTCGTGTTGTAGCCGCGCTCGGTCTCGAGCGGGATGCGGTCGCCGATATGTTTCGCCAGGAGATGCGACCAGGCGCCGGCGGCGATGACGAGGCATTTTGCCTGCCGCACCGTGCCGTCGGCCAGCGTCAATGTCGCGCCGTCCTGTCCCGCCCCGACGTGGTCGATCCGAGCCTTTTCGAAACGCGCGCCCTTGGTTTCGGCATAGGCCCAGATCGCTTTGCCAAATAATTTCGGATCCGTAACGGTCTTCCATCCCGGCACGAAAGTGCCCTTGACGAAACGCGGCGACAGGCCCGGCTGCAAGGCGGCGAGCGCATCGCCCTCGACATGGCTGAAGCCGATGCCGAACCGTTGCCTCGCCGCCCAGCCGGGCAGCGACGCCTTGAACTCGGCCTCGCTCTCGTAAAGTTCGAGCGAGCCGTCCTCGCGCAGCATATTTCCGGTGCCCGAGCGCGCCAACAGCCCGGCCCATTCGGCCTCGGCGAGCCGCATCATCCCGGCCTGCGCCGCGAGGCTGCCCGCGTAGCGGTCGCTTCGTCCGGCGCGCCAGAAGCGGATAAGCCAGGGCAGCAGCTTCGGCAGATAGGCCGGCGGGATGCTGAGCGGGCCGAGCGGATCGGCAAGCCATTTCGGCAAGTGCCTGATCATGCCCTTGTGGGCCAGCGGCAGCACATCGGAAAAGGCCAAGGCGGCGGCATTGCCGGAACTCGTTTCCTCGCAGATCCCCGTCCGATCGAAGATCGTGACGTTTCGCCCCGCCTCGGCCAGATAGGCGGCGACACAGATGCCGATGATGCCGGCGCCGATAATGGCGATGTCCTCACCTTCTCCCCGTTCACGGGGAGAAGGTGCCCGAAGGGCGGATGAGGGGCGGCGCCCCGCTTTTGCCGACTTGGAAATTCCTTGCACGTGGGCGCTGCCCCTCATCTGGCTGCCGCCATCTTCTCCCCGTAAACGGGGAGAAGAGAGCCTGCCTCAAAACCTCGGCAGCTCCGGCCGCGCCGCCAGCGCATCCCGGACGATCTTCTCGACCATCTTGCGGCGCTCGCCCGACAGCGGCTGGCGCGGCATGCGCACGCGGTCGTTGGTGTTGATCGCCAGGACTTCGGCGAGCTTGATGTTCTGCACCAGATAGGTCGACACGTCGAGGTCGAGCAGCGGCCGGAACCAGCGGTAGATTGTCAGCGCCTCCTCGCGGCGGCCCTGCTTCATCAATTGGTAGATCGCGACCGTCTCGCGCGGGAACGCGGTGACCAGCCCCGCCACCCAGCCGATGGCGCCGACCGACAGCGCCTCGAACGCCAGATTGTCGACGCCGGTGAACAAATCGTAGCGGTCGCCGAAGCGGTTGATGATTTCGGTCGAGCGGCGGATGTCGTCGGAGGATTCCTTGATGGCGACGAAGCGCTTGTCCTTCGCCAGTTCCTCCATCTGATCGACGGTGACGTCGACGCGGTAGGCAAGCCGGTTGGAGTAGATCATCACCGGCAGGTCGCCGGCCTCGGCGACGGCGCGCAGTGCGGCAACCGTCTCCTCCGCATTGGTGTGATAGATCGGGCTCGGCACCACCATCAGCCCGTTGGCGCCCTCTCTGGCGGCGCGGCGCGCGATCGCCGCCGCCTCGCGGGTGCCGGGTTCGTTGACAGTCAGCAGAACCGGCTTGCCGCCGGCGATCTTCTGCGCGGTCTTCAGCACGTCGATCTTCTCGTCATGCGAGAGCATCGGCCCCTCGCCGAGCGAGCCGCAGACGATGATGCCGTCGCAGCCAGCCTCCATCTGCAGCGCAAAGCAGCGTTCCATCTCGGCATGGTCGAGGCGGTCGTCCTCAGTGAATTTGGTCGTGACGGCGGGGAAAACTCCGGTCCACATAGCGGGTGCTCCATCTGATATATCAGTCGTATATTTATTAGGAAACGGACTGTCAACACGGATTTCGCTATGATATACCAAAAATATATCAGGAGCTCGCCTTTGATATTCAATGAAACAAGCCCGGCATTCGAGCCAGTGGCGGCGAAAGCCTACCGCGTGCTCGAGCACATGATCGTGACGCTCGAACTGGCGCCTGCAAGCTTCATCACCGAAGGCGCGCTGATCGACAGGCTGGGGCTCGGCCGCACGCCGGTGCGCGAGGCGATCCAGCGGCTGGCGTGGGAGGGACTGCTGGATGTCCGGCCGCGTGCCGGCATCGCCATTGCCCCGCTGCATCCCGGCGACTGGTTGCGCGTTCTCGATGCACGACGTGGCGTCGAGGTGGTTCTTGCCCGCTCGGCCGCCCGCTTCGTCACCCGCGAGGCGGCCGACCTGTTTCACGACGCGGCACTGGCCATGCAGAGGGCGGTGATATCGGGCAATGTGCTGGCCTTCATTCAGGCCGACAAGGCGCTCGACGAGGCGCTGGCGCTGGCGGCCGACAATCCCTTCGCCGCGCGGCTGGCGGCCCCGTTGCAGACCCACAGCCGCCGCTTCTGGTTCCGCTACAAGGCCGATACCGGGCTTGCCGAATCGGCCGAGCACCATGTCGCGCTGATCCGCTCGATCCTCGACGGCGACGAGGACGCCGCCGCCAAGGATGCCAAGCGCCTGATGGCGCTGCTGCGCGGCCATGCCGCGGCGGCCGCTACGCGATAGAGATCGGCAGCAAGCTTCGGCAGACTCTTTGAGTTCCGCCCACAGGCGCTGAGCATCGCTCAATTCGTCAGGCGTCCTGGTCGGTCGGGATCACCACGTTTTCCCAATGTTCGCCGGCCGCGACAATGCAGCTTCTGCCGGCGACGTCGGTGACGATGATCGTCCAGCTTCCGCTGTCGGCGACATAGACTTCCATAATCGCCATCTGACCGATCAGCCCGAAAGCAAACTGTCTTTCCTGGAACTGCTCGCTCAGGTGGGCGACGAGATCGCGATGTTCAACGCAGTATTGGGCGCTTGCGGCGTTCGTACCCACCGCCAATGCGCCAGCAAGAATGAGGGTTTTCAACCCAACCAACAGCGATTTGCGCGCCATAGGGCATCTCCTTTGCCATCACGCCCGGCAAAGGAAGAGCCCTCATTTTGCCGGAACGATCCAGGCCGGTCCCGACGTCATCATCATCGCGTCGTTCCTTTCCGTGTTCCGGTCTGTCATCAGCGGGGACGAATCAAAATGTTCCCACTATGTTCCATATATGGTGTCGGCAACAAAAAAGCGCAAGCAGGCGCCCGCTGGGGCGCCTGTGGATCCGTTTCATGGTCGTCGCCGAGAACCGCGGCCTGCGCGCGGCTATGCTAAGGCGGCTGCCACCCGCTAGGCGGCTCAGGTCCCTGGCAGCGCCGCTGTCTTCACCGCGCTCTCCCAGCCTTCACCCACCGAAACCACGCAGCTTTGACCGCGTGTGTCACTGGCGAGAATGGTCCAGGTGCCCTGATCGGAAACGAAGACTTCAACAATCACATTCGGATTGACGACGCCGATCGCGGCTGGATTTTCCCGGAACTTCTCGCCGAGCGCCTTGATCATGTCGGCTCGTGGCGCGCATTGTTCGGCCGCTGTTGCCGGGGCCGCGGAAAACGCGGCAGCCGCCGCGCCAAGTATCGACACCATGAGACGTGTCATCTCACACCTCCTTGCGCCGGCCGTACCCCCCGAAGCTGTCGTCAGCGCCGTTGGTCGATCTGCCGCGTCTCCTTTGCGGCAGGATTGCAAGTTAAGGCTTCTGCTGTCCGCCTGGTTCCATCACATTAGCGTTCAGGCATACACGCGGCCGCGACCGGTCAGCAAAAAGGCCCGGTTTCTGGCCGGGCCTTTTTCGTCTTCAATCATAAAATCTGGAGCTGTTTGTCGACTGGCTAATTCATCGTCGGGATGACGAACTCGGCCCCGTCCTTCACACCTGACGGCCAGCGCGAGGTCACCGTCTTGGTCTTGGTGTAGAACCGGAATGCGTCCGGTCCGTGCTGGTTGAGGTCGCCGAAGGAAGACGCTTTCCAGCCGCCGAACGTATAGTAGGCGATCGGCACCGGGATCGGCACGTTGATACCGACCATGCCGACCTGGACCCTCGAGGCGAAATCGCGGGCGGCATCGCCGTCGCGGGTGAAGATGGCGACGCCGTTGCCCATTTCGTGATCGTTGGCGAGCTTGATCGCGTTCTCGTAGGTCGGCGCACGCACTACCGAGAGCACCGGCCCAAAAATCTCTTCCTTGTAGATGCGCATATCGGCGGTCACGTTGTCGAACAGGCAGCCGCCCATATAGTAGCCGTTCTCATAGCCCTGCATGGAAAAGCCGCGCCCGTCGACGACCAGCTTGGCGCCTTCCCTGACGCCGATGTCGACATAGCCCTTGACCCGTTCCAGCGCCTGCGCCGTCACCAGCGGGCCGAAATCGGCGGACGAATCCGTCGATGGGCCGACCTTCAGGCTTTCGACGCGCGGCACCAACTTTTCCATCAGCCGATTGGCGGTATCGTTGCCGACCGGGACAGCCACCGAGATCGCCATGCAGCGCTCGCCGGCAGAGCCGTACCCGGCGCCGATCAGCGCGTCGACGGTCTGGTCCATGTCGGCGTCGGGCATGATGATCATGTGGTTCTTGGCGCCGCCGAAGCACTGCACGCGCTTGCCAGCCGCGCAGCCGCGCGAATAGATGTACTGGGCGATCGGCGTCGAGCCGACGAAGCCGATGGCCTTGATATCGGGATCGTCGAGGATGGCGTCGACCGCCTCCTTGTCGCCGTTGACGACGTTGAGAATGCCCGCTGGCAGGCCGGCCTCGATGAACAGTTCGGCGATGCGCATCGGCACGCCCGGGTCGCGCTCCGAAGGCTTCAGGATGAAGGCGTTGCCGCAAGCGATAGCCGGCGCGATCTTCCACAACGGGATCATCGCCGGAAAATTGAACGGCGTGATGCCGGCAACGACGCCGAGCGGCTGGCGCATCGAATAGACGTCGATGCCGGGGCCGGCGCCGTCGGTGAACTCGCCCTTCATCATGTGCGGCGCGCCGATGCAGACCTCGACCACTTCCAGGCCGCGCTGGATGTCGCCCTTGGCGTCAGCGATGGTCTTGCCGTGCTCGCGCGCCAGAATGTCGGCCAGCGCATCATATTCCCGGGAGACCAATTCGAGGAATTTCATCAGGACGCGCACGCGCCGCTGCGGATTGGTCGCCGCCCAGCCGGGCTGCGCCGCCTTGGCGTTCTCCACGGCTGCGCGCAGCTCCGCCTGCGAAGCCAGCGCCACGGTGCCGCGCACCGTGCCGTCCATCGGCTGCATGAGGTCTTGCTTGCGGCCGCTGGTCCCGGCGACACGCTTGCCGCCGATGAAATGACCGTAGTCGATCATGGTTTTCTCTCCCTGTATTTGTGATGCGGCATTGTCCGCCTTTGCGCCGCCGATGGCAACGTGAGCGGAAACGCAACCGTTGTGCGGCAAATAGAGTGCGCTTGACTGAGGAGCATCAATTCCCGCAAATGATAGTGCCACCTCAAGGAATGACAGGTTGAGTTCCTTCGCGCCCCCCTCTGTCCTACCGGACATCTCCCCCTCTAGGGGGGAGATTGCGCTGTCATCTTTGCCTTCGCCAAACATCGACGCTGTTAAGGAAGAGCTGTCAGCGGAGCTGCCAATCTCCCCCCTTGAGGGGGAGATGCCAAGTTTTGGCAAGGAGGGCAGGACAGAGGGGGGTGCCACGGAACGCAACGTCGACGATTGTCATCCGGACCCTCCTCATGAACTGGGATGACGTCCGCATCTTTCTTGCGGTGGCGCGTGCCGGCCAGATACTTGGCGCGGCCAAGCGGCTGGAGCTGAACCACGCCACTGTCTCGCGCCGCGTCGCCGCGCTCGAGGATGCGCTGCGCACAAAACTCTTTCGCCGGCTGACCACCGGCAGCGAGTTGACGCCGGCGGGCGAGCGTTTCCTCGACATCGCCGAGCGCATGGAAGGCGACATGATCGCCGCGCGCGCGACCGTGGCGGGCGAAGGCGACGACGTCTCCGGCACCGTGCGCATCGGCGCGCCTGATGGTTTCGGCGTTGCCTTCCTGGCCAAACGACTCGGCGCACTGACGGCGCTTCACCGCGAACTCACCATCCAGTTGGTGCCGGTGCCGCGTTCCTTCTCGTTGTCCAGGCGCGAGGCCGACATCGCCATCACCGTGGAGCGACCGACCGAAGGCAGGCTGGTGGCGGGAAAGCTGGTCGATTACACGCTCGGCCTGTTCGCGTCCCGCGCCTATGCCGACGCGCATGGCCTGCCGCAGACGCCGGCCGAGCTTGGCCGACACACGCTGATCGGCTATGTGCCGGACCTCATCGTCAGCCCCTCGCTCGACTATGCGGCCGAGTTCAGTGCCGACTGGCGCACGAGCTTCGCCATCTCCTCGGCGCTCGGCCAAGCCGAAGCGGTGCGCTCCGGCGCCGGCATCGGCATCCTGCACACTTTTGTCGCCCACTCGATGCCGGAACTGGTGGCCGTCGACATCGTCGCGCCCATTCGCCGCGCCTACTGGCTGGTCTATCACGAATCGGTCAGGCCGCTGCGCCGCGTCCAGATCGTCGCGAGCTTCATCACCAGGGCGGTGGAACGGGAGCGGAGCCTGTTCGTCTGACGATATTTTCTCTGACGCGGCGAGGTGTGCTGGAGACTGATCCCGAGTCACGCGGCAAGTTCCTCCGCTCAAATGCGTGAAGAATCCTTCCGATCCTACCGCTGGTATCGCTCCGATCCGAGATCGCGGACATCGATGTCCGGCACCCGGCTGGAAATGATGTCGGCCAGGACCTTGGCCGAGCCGCAGGCCATCGTCCAGCCGAGCGTGCCGTGGCCGGTGTTGAGATAGAGGTTGGAAAACTCGGTGCGGCCGATCAGCGGCGGCCCGTCCGGCGTCATCGGCCGCAACCCGCACCAGAAGGTCGCCGACCGCATGTCGCCGCTGCCCGGAAAAAGGTCGCCGAGCGAATGTTCGAGCGTGCGCCGCCGCGATTCATGCAGCGTCAGGTCAAAGCCGGAAATCTCCGCGGTGCCACCGACGCGGATGCGATCGCCGAGCCTGGTGATCGCCACCTTGTAAGTCTCGTCCATCACCGTCGAGACCGGTGCTGCGGCAGCATCCTTGATCGGCACGGTGATCGAATAACCCTTGACCGGATAGACCGGGATAGGTCGTTTCAGATAGCGCATGAACTTTGCCGAATAGCTGCCCATCGCCATCACATAGGCGTCGGCGGCCTCCCATCCCTTGCTCGTATTGATGTTGGCGATCTGGTTGCGCTTGCGCACGATGCGCCTGATCGACGTGTCGTATTCAAAGGTGACGCCGCGCGCTGCGCAGAGCTCTGCCAGACGGTCAGTGAACATCTTGCAGTCACCGGTCTCGTCGCCCAGCAGCCGCAGACCGCCGACGAGCTTTTCACGGATCCCTGCCAAGCCCGGCTCGGCCGCGATGCAGCCGTCGGGATCGAGGATCTCGTAGGGGACGCCATATGTCTTCAGCACCTCGACATCGCCGGCTGTGCCATCGAGCTGCTGTTGCGTGCGAAAAAGCTGCAGCGTTCCCTTGCTGCGCTCGTCATAGGCGATGCCGGTCGCCTCGCGCAGCGCTTTCAGCGTGTCGCGGCTGTATTCGGCCAAAGGCACCATGCGCGACTTGTTCACCGCATAGCGCTCGGCGGTGCAGTTGCGCAGCATCCTGACCAGCCAAATCCACATATGTGGATCGAGAGTCGGCCGCACCACCAGAGGACCATGCTTCATCAGCAGCCATTTGATCGCCTTCAGCGGGACGCCGGGACCGGCCCAGGGCGAGGCGTAGCCTGGCGAGATCTCGCCGGCATTGGCAAAGCTGGTTTCCAGCGCCGGGCCCTTCTGGCGGTCGATCACCGTCACTTCATGGCCGGCCTCGGCCAGGTAATAAGCAGTGGTGACCCCGACGACGCCGCCACCCAGCACGAGGATCTTCATCGCATAGCTCTCCAGAACGATGTCTTGTCAGCGGGCGCATCGTGGCTTTCTGTCTGCCGGATTTTACCGCGTCCGCCAAGTGCCCAAGCATGTCGCCCAAAAGTAGGCAGGAGGTTTTGGGACGACGACACATGCCTAAAAAAAGCCCGCGCGCTATCCATTCACATAGCGCCGGTGAAAGCGGTGTCCGAGGCTGGTCAGGATTTCATAGCCGATGGTGCCGGCATGGCCGGCCGCCTGGTCGACCGTCTGCGACGGGCCGATCAGTTCGACGAGGTCGCCCGCCTTCAGCCTGCCGGGCGGCAGGGCCGAAATGTCGAGGACGATCGAATCCATCGACACACGGCCCAGGAACGGCAAGCGCACATTTTCGAACCAGGCGGCCGAGGCCGCACGTCGATGCCAGCCGTCGGCATAGCCAAGCGAGATCGTTGCGGCGATCAGCGAATCGGTGACGTGAAAAATATGGCCATAGCCGACGCCGGCTCCCCTCTCGAGGCTGCGCGTCTGGATGATTTTTGCTTGAAGCCGCATCACCGGCAGCACCGGATTTTCCTGCGCAGGCGTCGGATTGATGCCGTAGAGCGCCGCACCGGGTCGGGCGAGGTCGTAGTGAAAGGACTGCCCAAGAAAGATACCGGAGGAATTGGCGAGCGAGGCCGGCGCATTTGGCAGCATCCTGCGCAGCCTCTCGAATTCCAGCCGCTGCTGCTCGTTGGCCGGATGTTCGGGCTCGTCGGCGCGAGCGAGATGGCTCATCACGATGGTGACGTCGATACCATCGAAAGCCTGCGGGTCGGCAGCGACGGCCTCCACCTCGGCTGCCGCCATGCCGAGCCGCGACATGCCGCTGTCGACCTGGATTGCAGCCTTGAGCTTGTGGCCGGCCCGCTGCGCCGCCGCGCGCCAGGCGGCGAGCTGGCCGGCGCTGTTGATGACCACGCCCAGCTCCGCTGCGACGGCTTCACTTTCGGCGCCCGGCTGAATGCCGTTCAGCACATAGATCGCCGCCCGTGCGCCGAGCGCCTGGCGCAACAAGGCACCCTCGGCCAGATGCGCGACAAAAAAAACGGCGCAGCCTTCGGCCGCCAGCGCCGCGGCCACCTGCGGCCCGCCGAGCCCGTAGCCGTCGGCCTTGACGACACCGGCGCAGCCGACACCGCCCAACCGCGCCTTGAGCCGCCGGTAATTTTCGCGGATGGCGCTGAGATCGACGGTCAATATGGCGCCGGCCGCCGCTTCGCTGATCGGCGCGGCTTTGACGGCCCTTTCAGAAAGAGATTTTTTGGAAGTGCCGTTCATGCCAATCCCGTCTGCAGCGGATCGGCCATCAATAAGGCCACCGCGCCGACGCGGCAACCGTGGTCGGCGCGAGCGCGGCTTGCGCCAGGCCTACGCAACCAGATGCCGGAATGCCACAACCACGTCCTCATAGACCTGACGCTTGAACGGAACGATCAGGTCGGGCAATTCCTCCATTGACCGCCAGGCCCATCTGTCGAACTCGGCGGTGTGGCCGCCCGGCGGGGGATTGATCTCAATCTCGCTCAAATCGCCGTGAAAGCGGAAGGCGAACCATTTTTGCGTCTGGCCACGATACTTTCCCTTGAAGGCGACGCCGACCAGATGGGCCGGCAGGTCGTAAAATATCCAGTTCGGCGCCTCATCCAGCAACGAGACGCTGCGCATGCCGGTTTCTTCGTAGAGTTCCCGCTGTGCCGCCTGCAGCGGCTCTTCGCCCTTGTCGATGCCGCCCTGCGGCATTTGCCAGAGCTGCGTCGTGCCGGCGAATTCGCTGTCCGGCTCGGCAATGCGATGCCCGACCCAGACCAGCCCGTCTCCGTTGAGGACCATCGCTCCGACGCAGCGACGATAGGGCAGCGTCTCGGGGTCGACCGGTTTTTTCTTCGCCATGCTCAACCTTTTTCCGGATCCACCGCCACTGCCGAAATCGGCACGATCTCGATGCCGCGCTTCTTGGCCTCGATCACCCAGGACGACACGGTGTCGACCGTCAGGTCGAAGGCCGAGCCGATGCCGACGGCAAAGCCTTTCGCCCGCGCGGTTGCTTCCAGTTCGTCCAGCTTCTTCAATATGGCGCCGCGGTCACGCACGGCGTCGATCGACGTGTCGCCGGCGGCGAACGGCACACCGTTCTTCAACGCCAGTTCGGGCGCCAGGCTGCGTGCCGACGAACCGTCGTCGACATAGGCCAGGCCGCGCCTGCCAAGCTCGGCCATCAGTGGCCCCATCGCCGCCGCATCGGCCGAAAAACGAGCGCCCATATAGTTCATGACGCCGGTGTAATTGGTCGTCCGCGACAGCGCCCAGCGCAAATTCTCCAAATTCTCGTCGGGTGTCGCCACGACCGTCAGCGTGTTGCGGCCGGGATTGACATTCGGATAATCGAACGGTTCGAGCGGCACCTGCATGACGATCTCATGGCCGCTCTGCCGCGCCGCCTGCATCCAGCGGCCGATGCTGTTGCCCTGCGGCGCGAAGCCCAGCGTCACTTCGGCCGGCAGCTTGGCGATGGCAGCCTGCGTGCCGGTCTGTGACACGGCAAGCCCGCCGATGACGATCGCCACGCGCGCACCGCGCGCGCCGGACCATGGTCGCGCATAGACATCGAACGGCCGCCTGCCGTCGGCAGCACGAACCGGCAATGGACCGGTTTCGCCAGACTCGACCAGTGCCCTGTCGGGAATATGCGCGATCCTCAGGTTCTGGCCGGTCGTCGAAGGGTCGTGGATGACGATGGCCCCGGGCGGACCGTCGCCCGCTTCGGTCTGCATGTGGATGATCTGCGGCCCGCCCGTCTTGGATCCGCTTGCCTTGGACCCGCCCGTCTTGGGTATGCTCGCCTTGGACGCTGCTTCGGCCTTCGGCGCCGGTTCAGTGACCGGCGCTGCGGGTTCGACCACGGCTGTCGCCTTCGGCGTCGAAACGGCGACTTCTTCCGGCTTTCGAAACGGCCTTTCACGCAGCGCAATCGCCCCGGAGACGCCGATCACGGCCAGCACCACGACAGTGGCCGCGACCACGCCAGCGCTGATCCTGCGGGCCACGCGCGGCGGCCGGACGGCCTGCCCGAGTGGGCGTTCGATGTCACTACCGATGTCAGCCAAGCCGCATCCCCAGCCGCGGTCCCCGAATCAAACTGCCGAGGCCTTGCAGCCCCGGCAGCATTACATCGCTTCGATCAGGCAGCCAGACCTGTTGTCCGGCTGATCGACTTTTACTGGTTCAGCACGGCCCCTACTGGTTCAGCACAGCCTTGTCCGGATTCGGCGGGAACGCCGGATCGGTCTTCTCGCCGCGCAGCAACTGCTGGGCGAAGATGAGCTGCAGATCGTCCTTCGGCTCCGGCGGCACATAGGCTGCCGAGCCTGAACCGGCATCGCCCTCCTCGCTGCCCTTGATGTGGCCCTTCAGGTCCGACTCGCCGCGCGTCAGGTCCCTGCCCTGCAGGTCCGGCGGCAACGGCTGGTCGACCTTGATGTCGGGCGTGATGCCCTTGCCCTGGATCGACTTGCCGGACGGCGTGTAATAGAGCGCCGTTGTCAGGCGCAGCGCGCCGTTCTCGCCGAGCGGGACGATGGTCTGCACCGAACCCTTGCCGAACGACTGCGTGCCGACGACCGTGGCGCGGCGCAAATCCTGCAGCGCGCCGGCGACGATTTCGGACGCACTGGCCGAGCCGCCATTGACGAGCACGACCAGCGGCTTGCCGTCGATATCATCGCCCGGCCGCGCGTCGAAGCGGGTGACGTCCTTCGGATCGCGGCCGCGCGTCGAGACGATCTCGCCACGGTTGAGGAAGGCGTCGGACACGCTCACCGCCTGATCGAGCAGCCCGCCCGGATTGAGGCGCAGATCGAGCACGTAGCCCTTGAGCTTTTCCTTCGCCACCTGCTTCTCGATGGTTTCGATGGCGCTCTCGAGATCATCATGGGTCTTTTCGGTGAAGGAGGTGATCTTGATGTAGCCGATGTCGTTCTCGACCCGGAACTTGACCGCCTTGACCTTGATGATGTCGCGCACCACCGTCAGTTCAATCGGCTTGTCGGCGCCCTGACGCAGGATGGTGAGCTTGATCGGCGTGTTGACCAGCCCGCGCATCTTCTCGACCGCATCGTTGAGGCTCAGGCCGCGAACCTCCTCGCCGTCGATCTTGGCAATATAGTCGCCGGCAAGCACGCCCGCCTTGGCAGCCGGCGTATCGTCGATCGGCGTGATCACCTTGACCAGGTCGTTCTCCATGGTGACCTCGATGCCGAGGCCGCCGAACTCGCCCTTGGTCTGCACGCGCATGTCCTGCGCCTCTTCGGCGTTCATATAGGAGGAGTGCGGGTCGAGCGAGGTAAGCATGCCGTTGATGGCGTTTTCGACCAGCGACTTGTCGTCGGGCGGCGTCACATATTGCGCCCGCACCCGCTCGAAAATATCACCGAAGATCGCCAGTTGCTTATAGGTCTCGGAGCCCGCAGCGTTCGCCGTCGAGCCGGGCGCGCCATAGACCAGGCTCATCGCGGATGCGCCCATCAGCGCACCGGCAAACAGAAGCGACAGTTTCCGCATCATCTCACGTCCTTCCAGACAAACGGTCCGCCCACCATGGGGTCGGATCGACGGGTTTTCCATCCTTGCGGAACTCAACATAGAGTTCCGGCGTGGCATTTCCATTCTTCGATGCCGAGGTGCTCGCCACCCGGGCCTCTCCCATCGCGCCGACCGGCTCTCCTGCGAGCACCGACTGGCCAGACGCGACGCTGATTCTGCTCATCCCCGCGAGAACGACATGATAGCCGTCACCTGCGTTCAGGATCAAGAGTTGACCATAAGAGCGAAAAGGTCCCGCATAAAGTACATTTCCGTCCGCCGGCGCGGTGACGATGGCTCCCGATTGTGTCGCAACCATGTCACCGAGCATCACTGCGCCGTTACCGTCGCTGGCCCCGAACCGCCGCTTGATCTTGCCGGTGACTGGCAACGCGATCTGCCCCTGAAGCGCCGAAAACGGCGCAGCGGCGGTGAGCCGGTTGGCTTCCGGCACCGGCAGGGCCGCCAGTTCCGTCTGTTCCGGCGCCTTCTGTGCCGGAGCCGTCTGCGCCGGAGCCCCCAGTGCCGGGGCCTTGTCGGCACCCGCTGCCTTCTGCTCCGCGGCTTTCTGTTCGGCGGCTTTCTGCTCGGCGGCCTTCTGCTCGGCTGCCTTCGCCGCGTCCGCAGCCTTGCGGGCCTTGTCGGCCTCGAGCGAGGCGATCAGTTCCTTCAGGCTGCCGGCCTTGGCCGCCAGTGCTGCGGATCGCTGCTTTTCCGCCGCCAGGGCCGTTTGCGTCTCGGCCTCGAGCTTCTGCTTGGCTTCGAGCAGCATGCCGAGCCGCTTCTTTTCCGCCGTCTGCTCGGCGACTGCCGCCGTCAGCCGCGCCCGCTCCGCCTCGATCGAGGCCGTCACCCGTGACTGCTCCTTGAGTTCCGCCAGCAATATCTCGGTCTGCTGGCGCAGTTCCGGCACTACGGCGCCGAGCAGAATGGCGCTGCGCACCGACGACAGCGCGTCCTCCGGCTTGACCAGGATGGCCGGCGGCGGATTGAGCCCCATGCGCTGCAGCGCGGCCAGCACCTCGGCCAGAACGTCGCGTCTGGCAGCCAGTGAGGCACGGATTTTCTGCTCGTCGCCCTTCAGCCCTTCCAGCTTGGCACCGATGTCCTCGATGTCCTGGCCGAGCTTCTGCTCGGTCATCGCCGACTGGATCAGCGCCGCGGTGATCGAGGCATGGTCCTTCTTGACCGTCGCCATGTCGGCGGCGAGCTTGGCCAGCCGCTCCGACGACAGTGTGATCTCCTGCGATATCCGTTCGTATTCGGCGCGGCTCTGGTCCGGGTCGGGCGCCATGTCGAGCCTGCTCTGCGCCCGCGCGGCACCGAGCGACAGCATAAGCACCGCCGCTGCCAAGCCGCAGCCTGCGCGCCAAAAGCCCGTTCGCGATTTCCAACCTTCAGCCATTGAAGCCCGACTCTATGCGTGGCTTCGTTAACGAACAATCAACCATGTTCGAGAGCCCGCCGACCGAAAACAGCCTCGTGACGCATTGAGGCGAAAATCCGGGCGGCTCACGCCAATCCACCGGTTTCGTCGAATCTGCAACGGCTCACGAGCGATGATAGGGATGGCCGGACAGGATTGTGGCCGCCCGGTAAAGCTGCTCGCCCAACATGACACGGACCAGTTGGTGCGGCCATGTCGGCGCGCCGAACGACACCATCAGGTCGGCCTGATCGCGCAGCGACTGGTCGTGACCGTCGGCGCCGCCGATGGCGATGACCAGCGCCTTGCGGCCGCTATCACGCAGCAGCCCGATGCGCCCGGCGAAATCCTCGGAAGAAAAACTCTTGCCGCGTTCGTCGAGCAGCATCAGCGCGGCACCAGGTTGCAACTGCGCCTGCAGTTTCTGGCCTTCCTCGCGGCGACGCTCGTTGGCGGTCTGGGCGCGGCCCTCCGGGATCTCGACGACCCCTGAGAATTCGAGCCCCACGGCCGGTCCGCTCTTGGCGAAGCGCTCGAAATACCGGTCGGCGAGCAGCTTCTCGGGGCCGGCTTTCATCCGGCCCACGGCATGAACGGTAATTTTCATCCCTGCCTCGAAGAGCCGCTAATGCACGTCACCAAAAGTGGTCACCGGTTTTGGGACACGACATGCATCAATCAAATGCGGCTCAGTGGAGGGTCTCTTCCTCGAGGTCCGGCGCCTGCCACATCTTTTCAAGATTGTAGAAGTCGCGGACTTCGGGGCGGAAGACATGGACGATGATGTCGCCCGAATCGATCAGGACCCAGTCGGCGCCGGCCAATCCCTCGACGCGCGCCGTGCCGAGCCCGGCATCCTTGAGCGCCTTGAGGAGATGATCGGCGACAGCCGAGACATGACGGTGCGATCGGCCGGACGCGATGACCATATAGTCACCGAGGCTCGATTTTCCCTGAATGTCGATTGAGACGATGTTTTCGGCCTTGGAGTCTTCCAGACTGGCAAGGACTGTCTTGATGGCGCGAGACACGGCGTCGTTTACGCTGATCCCGGCCGGCGAAGGCACGATGTCGGCCTTCTTCCAAAGTGCTGTTCTCAGTGTATTTCCTTTCGCAGCAAGAACAACCAAATCACCCTTCAAAGCAGGTGACACCCCTTAGATAGGCAGAGTTGCGTTGCAGTTTCAAGACGGCAGCCCTACCGTAGCCAACGAAGAACCGTTCTTCCGGTTCCGCTGTTGAAGAAAAAACGGAACTCTTGCCGCCCGGCGAGGGTTATCGGCGCATTGACCAATCGGATCCCCCTCATGCCTGTCGACCCTCAGAACGCTCTCCTCGCCGTGCAGTCCGGCCTTGCGCAGCTCAGCGCTCTGATCGTCTCGTACTCGTTCTCGGCCATTGGCGCCGTCATCCTGCTGGTTCTCGGCTATATCGTCGCCGGCCTTGCCCAGCGCTCGATCTACGCCGGCCTCGGCCATATCCATGGCTTCGACACGACGCTGCGCCACTTCTTCTCGCGGATCGTCCGCTACGCCATACTGATCCTCGTCGTCGTCATGGTGCTCGGCCAGTTCGGCGTCCAGACGACCTCGATCATTGCCGCCATTGGCGCCATCGGCCTAGCCATCGGCCTGGCGCTGCAGGGCACGCTGCAAAACATTGCCGCCGGCATCATGCTGCTGGCGCTGCGGCCATTCCGCATCGGCGAATATGTCGAGGTCGGGGCCATTTCCGGGACCATCGAGGAAATCGGGCTGTTCGCCACCACGCTGCGAACGGTCGAAGGCGTTTACGTGCTCGCTCCCAATTCGACGCTGTGGAACCAGCCCGTCCGCAATTTTACACGCAACGGCGTCCGCCGCGCCGATATCACCCTGACCATCGGCTCGTGGAATGATATCGATCTCGCTCAAAAGACCATGCTGGGCGTCGCCGCCATCGAGCGACGCGTCAGGCGGGAGCCGGCGCCGATTGCCTTTGTGGCGACCGTCGGCGACAGCAACGTCGCCATAACCTTGCGCTACTGGACCTCGGCTGCCGATTTCTTCGCGACCCAGATCGATCTCACCAAACGCGCCAAGCAGGTCTTCGACAGCGAAGGCATTTCTATACCCGCGCCACCACCGGAAGCACCGCGGCAGGAAGCCTCGGCCACAAGGCAATAGCCGGAACGAGCGCGCGGCTTTTCTGCTGCACGAATGTGTTCGGGCTGGAGTTTGGGGAGGTCGCAGCCGCTATCCAGCGCGACCCCGCGGCTTGTCGCCAGCTCGCTGCCCGTGCGCGCAGCCACGTGCGCGAGGCGCGCCCTCGCTTTCGGGTGGAAAAACAACATGGCCTTGAGCTTGCCGAAGCTTTTTATGCCGCCTCGCGCAGCGGCAATATGAAGGCGCTTGGTGCGATGCAAGATTGCGGCGATCCATGTCGTGCGGAACCCTGACAAGCTCAGGCATCTGCACTAATGCATGTCGCGCAAGCGCGCGGCGGTTTTGCGATAACGACATGCATAAAAAAGAAGCCAAGGCGCGAACGCGCTTTAGAGCCTCAACCTGTAGCCGATTGAGTACGGACTTCAATCGTCGGAGCGACCGCGCTGTTCCTCAGGGGCGAAGGCCAGCTCCACCGGCAGCGGTGCCTGCGCCGTCATCGGCGCGAAATTGCCGGTCTCGGCGGCGGGAACAGGCGACATCGCCACGACGCGCCACAGCACGAACAGGCAAAAAACGGTGGCAATGACGACGGCCACATGGATGAAGGCCTGCGTTCCATAGACAGCGGAAAGCCCGGTCACGATGCCGGGCACGATGAAGCCGGACAGCGACCACGCGAACAGCAGTGAACTGGACAGCGCCACCATGTCGTCCTTGCCGGCGCGGTCGGCGGCATGGGCGCTGGCCAGCGAATAGATCGATTCCGACGCGCCGGCCCAGACCACATAGATGACGACCAGCGCCGCCAGCGCACCACCATCGAAGCCCAGCGCGAACAGGCCCGCCACCATGGCAAGCGCCGAAGCGGCGACCAGCACAAAGCGGCGGTCGGTGCGGTCGGAAATCCAGCCGAGCGGGATCTGCAGGATCAATGTGCCGATCGGCATCGCCGACAAAAGCAGTGCCACATCGGCCTGGCTGTAGCCCTTGGCCGTGGCATGGATCGGCGCAAAGCCTGAAATCGTCATCGACAGGCCGCCGACGGCAAGCATGCCGGCGACGCCGACCGGCGAAATCCGCCAGGCCCGGCCAAGCGCCACCGACGCCGCCTGCGGCGGCGGCGGCTGGGCAAGCCGCGTCAACCCGACGGGGAGGATCGACAGCGCGGTGAAGGCGATGCCGACCAGCGGCGCGTCCGCAGCGCTTATGTCGATCAGCGCCAGTGTGGAGTAGCCGACACCGAGCCCGGCGACATAGGCGACGTAGAAGAAGGCCATGACCCTGCCGCGTATGGCGTTGGCGATGACGTCGTTCAGCCAGCTCTGCGCAACGATGAACAGGCCGCATATGGCAAAGCCGTAGAGCGCGCGTGCCGCGATCCACGACAGCGGGTGCGGTCCGGCCCCGACGGCGGCGTTCGACAGCACGATCAACGCCGACAGCACCATGAATGCGCGCGCATGGCCGACGCGTTGTACCAGCGGACCGGTCAGGATGCAGCCTGCCAGGCCGCCGGCCGAGAGGCCGGTGACGATCAGCCCGGCCCAGGTCGGATCGAAGCCTTCGGCACCGAGCCGGACCGGGATATAGGCGAACATCAGTCCGTTGCCGACCGCTACCAGCGCCATCGACAGGACGACGCTGGCGATGGCGATCGCCGGGGCCGGCGGGCTGCCCTGTGCCGGGTCGCGTCTGGTCTGGTTTCGCTCGAGAATCGCCATGCCCGCGCAGGATCGCTCACGAACCGAGGAAAGGCAGCCGCAAATGCGACATCGCCGTAAGTGCTTAGGTCTTCAAGGTAGCGATCCTTCCAGCACCCCTCATCCGACCGAGCTTCGCTCGGCCACCTTCTCCCACAAGGGGAGAAGGAGAAAGAGACTCCTATCCCTGCGCCATCTTGCGGATCGCGGTCGACGACAGCGACGAGCGCGGGCCGTGAATGAAAGTCCAGGCCGGCGCCTTCATGCGGGCGAGCCGCGGCGCGTCGCCCTCGTCGACACGCGCGTAGTCGAAGGTCTTGGCGACAACCGACGACAGGAACGACAGCGTCGCGCCAGGGCGATCGATCACCGCGATCGGAAACGTCATGACGATCTGGCGCCAGCGCTGCCAGCGATGAAAATCGCGCAGCGAATCGGCGCCCATGATCCAGACGAAGTCGACGCCCGGGTTGCGCGCCTTGACCAGGGCCAGCGTGTCGGCGGTGAAGCGGACATAATGGCTCGCCTCGAAGGCGGTGACCTTGACCTTCGGGTTCCGGGCAATCTGCTCGGACAGGCGTAGCCGCTGGGCCAGCGGCGCCAGTTCCCGCGCGCTCTTGAGCGGATTGCCCGGCGTCACCATCCACCACAACTGATCGAGCGCCAGGCGCCTGAGCGCGATCTCGGCGACCAGCGCATGGCCGGCATGGGCAGGATTGAACGAGCCGCCGAACAGTCCGACGGCCAGGCCCTTTTCGGCATGCGGCATATGAAGGTAGCGAGAGGGGACGGGTTGTTCGGACGGGGATAGCATGTGTCAGGCACCCCCCTCTGCCCTGCCCTCTTTTCCAAAACTTGGCACCTCCCCCTCTAGGGGGGAGATTGGCGGCTTCATCCCTGGCGCCCTTACTGCGACGCCGGAGGTTGGCGAAAGTCCATGCGAGAGCCAATCTCCCCCCTTGAGGGGGAGATGTCCGGCAGGACAGAGGGGGGTGGCTGGGCGCACGCCTCTCAGGCTCTAACCGCGAATAAGCTCAAGGCCTCACCTGTCCCGTCCCGCGCACGCGGTACTTGAACGAGGTCAGTTGCTCGACACCGACCGGGCCGCGCGCATGCATCTTGCCGGTGGCGATGCCGATTTCGGCGCCCATGCCGAATTCGCCGCCATCGGCAAATTGCGTCGAGGCATTGTGCAGAAGGATCGCCGAATCGATCTCGTTGAAGAACCGTTCGACGGCGTTCGTATTCTCGGCGACGATCGCCTCGGTGTGGTGCGAGGAGAAATTCTCGATGTGCTCAATCGCACCGGCAACGCCATCGACCAGTTTTACTGCGATGATGGCATCGAGATATTCGCTCACCCAGTCGGCGTCGGTCGCAGGCTGGGCGTCGGCAAACACTTTCAGCACCTCGGCGTCGGCGTGGATTTCGCACCCTGCCGCGCGCAACGCCCCGAGGATCGGCACCAGATGAGTGGCGGCAACAGCGCGGTCGACCAGCAGCGTCTCGGCCGCGCCGCAGACGCCGGTGCGCCGCATCTTGGCGTTGACCGCGATCCTGGCCGCCATGTCGAGATCGGCCGAGCGGTCGATGTAGAGATGGCAGATGCCTTCGAGATGAGCGAAGACCGGCACCCGCGCCTCGTTCTGGACGCGTTCGACCAGGTTCTTGCCGCCGCGCGGAATGATGACGTCGATATTGCAGGAAAGTCCTTTCAGCATCTCGCCGACGGCGGCGCGGTCGGCGGTCGGCACCAGCTGGATGGCATCCTGCGGCAGCTTGGCCGCTTTCAGCCCTTCGACCAGGCAGGCATGGATCGCCGCCGAGGAGTTGAGCGAATCCGAGCCGCCGCGCAGGATCACCGGATTGCCGGCCTTGAGGCACAGCGCGCCGGCATCGGCGGTCACGTTCGGCCGGCTTTCGTAGATGACGCCGACAACGCCGAGCGGCGTGCGCACGCGCTCGATATGCAGGCCGTTCGGCCGGTCCCATGCGGCAATGACATCGCCGACCGGATCGCGCAGCCCGGCGATTTCACTGATGCCGTCGGCCATGGCACGGATGCGGCCGGGATCAAGCTTCAGCCGGTCCATGAAAGAAGCCGAAAGTCCCGACTGCTCGCCATTTTTGATGTCGATGGCGTTGGCGTCGAGAATATCCTGCTCGTGGCGAAGGATCGCCTGCGCCATACCGATCAACGCGGCGTGCTTGCGCTCGGCTGTGGCGACGGCCAGCGGTCGGGCGGCAGCGCGGGCGCGGCGGCCGATATCGGCCATCAGCGCCACCGTATCGTCCCGGGATTTTTCATGCAGCTTCAGCATGGCTCATCCTCCGCTATTCACCTCGTCACCGACCGCTTGGTCAGCGGCCTGTACTTGGTCGCCGGCCTGTACTTGGTCATTAGAATGGCTCACCACAAGGTCGTCGCGGTGGATCATCGCCGATCGCGCTTCATAGCCGAGCACCGTTTCGATCTCGGCTGTTTTCAAGCCAGCGATCCTTACGGCATCGGCGGCATCGTAGGCAACCAATCCGCGCGCGATCTCGCGGCCTTCGGGCGACAGGATCGCCACCGTGTCGCCGCGCGAGAAATTGCCGCTGACCAGCTTGACCCCGGCCGGCAGCAGCGACTTGCCCGACAGCAGCGCGCCGATGGCGCCGGCATCGACTGTCAGCCGGCCTGCCGGTTCGAGCTGCCCGGCGATCCATGTCTTGTAGCCCTTGACCGGATTGGCGCTCGGCCGGAAGAACGTCGCCCGCTCGCCACGCTCGATCGCCAGCAGCGGCGACAGCCGCGTGCCTGATGTGATGATCATGGCAGTGCCGGCGGCGGTGGCGATCTTGCCGGCGTCGAGCTTGGTGCGCATGCCGCCGCGTGAAAACTCCGAAGCGGCCGCACCCGCCATCGCCTCGATGTCAGGCGTGATGCGGTCGACGACAGCGACGAACCTGGCATGCTGGTCGCGCGCCGGCGGCGCCGTGTAGAGCCCGTCAATGTCGGAGAGCAGCACCAAAAGGTCCGCGCCCATCATCGTCGCCACCCGCGCCGCCAGCCGATCATTGTCGCCATAGCGGATTTCGGAGGTCGCCACCGTATCGTTCTCGTTGATGACCGGCACCGCCTTCATCTTGAGCAGCGTCGAGATCGTCGCGCGCGCATTGAGATAACGGCGGCGCTCTTCGGTGTCGCCGAGCGTCAGCAGGATCTGGCCCGATTTCAGGCCGCCCTCGCCGAGCGCATCCGACCAGGCGCCGGCCAGCGCAATCTGCCCGACGGCCGCCGCCGCCTGGCTTTCCTCGAGCTTCAGCGCCCGCTTGCCGAGGCCCAAAATGGTGCGGCCAAGCGCGATGGCGCCGGACGACACGACGAGGATCTCGGCGCCATTCTCGGCCAGCACTGAAATGTCGTCGGCAAGCGAAGCCAGCCAGTCGCGCTTCAGCCCCGCCGTGCGGTCGACAAGCAGCGCCGAGCCGATCTTGACGGTGATGCGCCGGTATTTTTTCAGCGACTGCGCGGCCATCGCTATCTCCAGCGCGTCTCGACTGGAGCGGCGACAGCTTCGCGCGCCTCGGCGACGACCGTCATCAGTGCGCGCAGAACCGCCTCGACGCCTTCGCCGGTGACGGCGGACAAAAGCATCGGCGCGCGGCCGGCGGCGCGTTTCAGCGAAGCGACCTTCTTCTTGCGCGCGTCGGCATCGAGCGTGTCGACCTGGGAAAGCGCGACGATCTCGACCTTCTCGACCAGCCCATGGCCATAGGCGTCGAGTTCGGCGCGCACGGTCTTGTAGGCCTTCCCCGGATTTTCTTCCTGCGCCGAGACGAGGTGCAGGAGGACCCGCGTGCGTTCGACATGTCCGAGGAATCGGTCGCCGATGCCGACGCCTTCATGCGCGCCTTCGATCAGGCCGGGAACGTCGGCGATGACGAACTCGCGCCCGTCGATACGGGCCACACCGAGGCCCGGATGCAGCGTGGTGAAGGGATAGTCGGCGATCTTCGGCTTCGCTGCGGTGACGGCGGCGAGGAAAGTCGACTTGCCGGCATTGGGCAGGCCGACCAGGCCGGCATCGGCGATCAGCTTGAGCCGGAGCCAGATGTTGAGCTCTTCGCCCGGCTGGCCCGGATTGGCGCGGCGCGGCGCCTGGTTGGTCGAGGTCTTGAAATGCTGGTTGCCGAAGCCGCCATTGCCGCCCTTGGCCAGCAGGAAACGTTGGCCGACGACGGTCAGGTCGCAGATCAGCGTGTCGTTGTCCTCGGCAAAGACCTGCGTTCCCGCCGGCACTTTCAGCGTCACGTCGGCGCCCTTGGCGCCGGTCATGTTGCGGCCCATGCCGTGCGTGCCGGTCTTGGCCTTGAAATGCTGCTGGTAGCGATAATCGATCAGCGTGTTCAGCCCATCGACCGCCTCCACCCAGACGTCGCCGCCGCGGCCGCCGTCGCCGCCGTCGGGACCGCCGAATTCGATGAACTTTTCGCGCCGGAACGACACCGATCCGGCACCACCATCGCCGGAACGGACATAGACCTTGGCTTGATCGAGAAATTTCATCGTATTGCTGAGTTTCTGCTAACGGCCTTGCGGCATTGCTCTAACGTTTGGCACTGCTCTAAACCAAGGCGGGGCGAAGGGCGAGGCTGTTTATCAACATGGCCCGAGTCTGAACATGGTCCGAGTCTGAACATCGCCGGAGTCGCAATGAAGCTTGTAACCTACAACATCCACTACGGCGTCGGTCTTGACGGCCGCTACGATGTCGGCCGCATCGCCGATGCCGTGCGCGGCGCCGACGTGATCGCGCTGCAGGAGGTCTCGCGCAACAACCCCAACAATGGCGGCCGCGACATGGTGGCCGAGCTCGGCGACGCCCTGCCCGAATATTTCGCCGTCTACGGCAGTAATTTCGAGGCCAATGTCGGCTCGCGCCTGGAAAACGGCCGCGCCATCACCACCACCTTCCAGCTCGGCAACATGGTGCTGTCGAATACCCCAATTCATCTGTCGCGCAATCTGCTCTTGCCGCGCAGCCGCAGTTTCGAAGTGATGAATTTCCAGCGCGGCGCGCTGGAGGCGCTGATCGAGACGCCGATTGGTTTCATCCGCTTCTATTCCACCCATCTCGATCATCGCAGCCCGGTCGAACGCGCCAGCCAGATCCGGTTTCTGCGCCGGCGCTTGTTGAACTATGCGATCGAGGGCGGCGCGCTGTCGGGCGTCGCCGAGGTCGGCCTGCCCGACCTGCCTTGTCCCGAAGGCTTCGTCGTCATGGGCGACTTCAACATGCTGGCCGGATCGCCGGAATATGTCGAATTCGCCGGCCCCCTGGACCACGAATTCGGCATGCCGGTGACCGCGGATCTTGCCGTCGATGCCGCCCTGCGCCTTGCCGCCGCAGGCGCCGATCTCGCCACCTGGGTCGACCCCAAGCGGCCTGACGACGCCAGCCGCCACAAGCGCATCGACTATGTCTTCACCAGCGCCTCGCTGACCAAATCGCTGAAGCGCCTGTGGGTCGACCGGCAAGCCGTCGGTTCGGACCACTTGCCGGTCTGGGTCGAGATGGTTTGACCAGCGTCCGTCAGAAATGCACCCAGTTCCGCAGGCTCGTCCAGGTCTTGCGATCGAGACGGTAGCGCTCGACCGGCACCTGGCCGGCGACGATCGAGTTCAGCATGCCCTGGCCGGCATATTGGAAGCCGCACTTGTGGATGACCCGGCGCGAGGCCGGATTGATCACCCGCGTCGAGGCATGCAGCACCTGGATCGACGTCCTCTGGAAGGCGAGGTCGACCAGCGCATGCGCGGCCTCCGTCGCATAGCCGCGCTTCCAGTATGGCTCGCCCATCCAGTAGCCGAGCTCCAGCCCGCGATCGGTGGTGTTGAGGCCGGCGCATCCGACGAAGGTTTCGGTGCCGGCCAGGGTCAAGGCATAGGCAATGCCGGCCCGGCGCGATGCCGTCATCGCGAGGAAGGCGCGTGCCTCGGCCTCGCCATAGGGGTGCGGCATGCGGGCCAGCATTTCGGCGACATGGCGATTGTCGGCGAGCGCCACCAGTTGCTCGATGTCACTTTCGCGCGGCGCCCGCAGGACCAGCCGCTCGGTCACCAGGACCGGACAATCTATCGCGTAGCTTTCACCGTCTGTGTCATCCGCTTCGGCAACCATGTCAGTCCTCCAGGCAAGAAAAAGGGGAGATGGAAACCCATCTCCCCTGATCCATTTCCTGGCTTGGCCAGACACCGGTTCCCGAGATGGGTGCCGGTGTTCTCGTGCGGAACCGGCTACTCCGCGGCCTTGGTCATCGGGTTCACCGATACGTAGGTTCGGCCATTGGCTTTTTTATTGAAGGTGACTGCGCCAGCTTCGAGCGCAAACAGCGTGTGATCCGTGCCAATGCCGACATTGGTGCCGGGATGCCACGTCGTGCCGCGCTGACGAATAATGATGTTGCCCGGAATCACGGCTTCGCCGCCGAATTTTTTCACGCCGAGCCGCTTGGAATGGGAGTCGCGACCATTGCGCGACGAACCGCCAGCTTTCTTGTGTGCCATCTAACTAACTCCGATGCGCCGCTAGGCGCTTAAAGGGTCTTATGAACGCGTTCGCGTTCCGTTTCAAGTCCGAACCGGCGACGATCGCGCCGGCCCGCTTTACTTCTTCGCCAAATCTTTGGCCTGCTCGCGCCAGTCCGTGATCTGGTCGGCGCTGAACGGCATATGCTCGTCGATCTTGGCGATATCCTTGTCCGACAGCTTGGCGATCTGGGCGAAGGTCGTGATGCCCTGCTCGTTCAACTGGCCGGCCGCAACCGGGCCGATGCCCTTGATCACGGTCAGATCATCCGGCTCGCCCTTCGGCGCTTTGAACAGCGGCGCGGCGGCGGTTTCAGTTGCCTTGGCTTCCTTCTTCGGCGCAGCCTCTGCCTCGGTCTTTGGCGCGGCTTCAGCCTTCATCTCGGCCTTTGCGGCAATCTCGGCCTTCGCCTCGGTCTTCGCCTCGGCCTTGGCCGCGGCCTTCTTCGTCGGCTTGGCGCCGCCCAGCAGGATCTCGGCGATCCGCACGGTGGTCAACAGCTGGCGATGGCCGATCTTGCGGCGCGAATTCTGCCGGCGGCGCTTCTTGAAAGCGATGACGGTGCGGTTCTTGCCCTGCTCGACGACTTCGGCGGTGACCAAAGCGCCGTCGACGAACGGCGCGCCGAACGTGACATTCTCGCCCTCGCCATGCGCGAGCACGTGGCCGATCTCGACGATGTCGCCGACCTGGCCTTCGACTTTTTCGATCTTCAGGAGATCGTTGGCGGCGACGCGATACTGCTTGCCGCCCGTTTTGATGACTGCGAACATTTTTTGCCTTTCGCTGTTCGGTCGGCCTTGACGAACCGCTTCAGCGGTTCGGCCGTCTTTTTGTCAGTCTGCGGGTTCAAAAAGCAAGCGGCGCTGAAGAGCCCTCCACGCCGATTGCGCGCTGTCCCTAGCCGAAGGTGCGGCGCGAGTCAAGGCAAACGGCCGAAAGCAAGCCGGTGCCGTTGGCACAAGCGGCAGAGGTATCGAGGGACGAGCCATACGGCCCGGAGAGAAGCCTGATATCAGGCAGATTGGCCCTTGTAACCTGTCCGTCCAGCCGTTATCTAGTGCGCCGCGCCGGCAACGGCGGACCATGACCCCGGAGAGGTGGCAGAGTGGTCGAATGCACCGCACTCGAAATGCGGCATGGGTGCAAGCCCATCGGGGGTTCGAATCCCTCCCTCTCCGCCATACGACATTGTTTACATTGATAAAAATCAAAGAATAGGTTGCGCGCCCGCCATAAAGCCCGCCTGCCGAAAACGCCGTATTCGCGGCACGTCAGCTTACGACACAAATATGCGGGGTTCATGCTTCGACCTGGTAGATGGCAGAGATCAACTTCGGCCTCGCTAAGCGAAGTCGTGGGGTAGCGACAGCGGAATCAGGATACGCGACTAGCACCCCGTGCCGGGTCAACCTCGCCGTCGGGAAGTACCGATCGGTGCGGACCCAAGCGGATTCACCCTTTGTCGGCGGCGGACGCCGGCGGTGGCGGTCAGCACCCGAGCAGGCTTCCCATTGTTGACGACGTCCGCTGCGCATCTGCGGCGACCGTCGCCATGTCCTCTGCTCCCGGGTTGACGGTGGTGTAGACGAGGAGCACTCTCGAGTGTCAGCAGATGTGGTCAGGTTGAGTGTCGGCGAGTAGCAGAGGTCCAGCAACCATGACTTTGAGGCGAACCAGAGCTTACGCCGCATCCGGCTTGGTTCTAGCGATTTGCACTGTGTTTGCTTGGCAGAATGCCACTGCTGCTCACAATTGCCACGCAGCCGCGACGCCTGGCGTCAATTGGCACGAGTGTGACAAGAAGCTTCTCATCCTAGAAGGACAGGACCTGAGCGGGGCGAACCTGTTCGGTGTTGATTTCACTTCGACCGACCTCAGGAACAGCAATCTCCTTGCGGCAAATCTTGAGAAGGCAACGCTTGTGCGTGCTTCCCTGGCCGACTCGACCGCCAAAGGCGCCCGGTTCGACAGAATCGAGGCCTACAGGACCGACTTCAGCCGTATGGACGCGCAGGGCGCTGTGTTCGCGAGCGCGGAATTGCAGCGCTCGAATTTCCAGGACGCCATTCTGACCAACGTTGATTTCACAAAGGCAGAATTGGGGCGTGCGCGGTTCCATGACGCCGATATCAGCGGCAGCCGCTTCTCGTTTGCCAATCTCGCACGGGCGGACTTCCGAGGAGCGACGTTCACCGCGTCGATAGACTTTGACCGCGCCTTTTTCTTTCTGACCCGTATCGAGGGCGTCGACCTTACCAATTCGGCGGGTCTGTCCCAGTGGCAGCTCAACATGGCTTGCGGAGACGCCCGGACCGAGTTGCCTTCTGGCTTGACGAGGCCTGAAGATTGGCCCTGTCAATTCCAGCAGGAATAGTTGTCGGCAAGCGAACTGCGGCAATGCTGCACCCGACAGGATTCGAACCTTTCGGCAAGCCGCCTAACCCGAATGCCCTGCCGTTCCCGAGCGGTTGGGATAAGCGTCTCGACATGCATGAACTCGTGCTTTCCGCACCGTTCGCAGAGGTGGCTAGTCCACCTCCTGCTCAGAAGAAAGGATCATAGCATGAGTGACGAACTGATCCGCCTTCCTGATGCAATGGAGCCCGTCACGCGCCCCGGCATTATACACCATAGGTGCGAGCATCCCGGCTGCGCCAAGAATGCGGGATGGGGCTTTGCCAATGTCCTCTGTTCCAGATCGAAGTATCCAAGATCATAGGGCATGAGGCTCAAGGGCCAAATGCCATCGTCGAACTCGTTGACGCCGAACCTTTGATCGGCTGGGCACGGTGACGATCTTCTTCCTGTGCATGCAGACGCGGCCGGAGGCGGACGAATCTGTTCACCTTCGGGACGAGCCTGCGCTATTCGATTGATGAATCACCCTCATAACGACATGCGGATTTTGCCGCCTAATCGATCGCCGGCGTCGTCGCTATTCTATTTGAACATTCGCAACACTGCCGCACATGCCGAGGAAATGAGCATGGCCCGGCAGGCCTGCGACAGTTCAGGACGATCAAAGGAGACAGGCATGACCAAGCAGAGCGGAATCGAGAACACCGCGCAGTCCAGTGTCGACTTTGGCCGGCGTGATCTCCTGAAGCTGACCGGCGCCGGCGTTGCCGCGCTCGGTGCGGCGTCGCTGTTCAACATCCCCTTCGCAAAGGCTCAAGACATGTCAAACGGCGCCAACAACTTCTACACCAGTGATCGGGTGACGCTGGAAAAGATCGCCTTCAAGAGCCAATACGAGATGAACGTTGTGGGCAATCTGTTCATTCCCAACAAGCTCGACCGCAATGCGCGCCATCCGGCGCTCGTCGTCGGGCATCCGATGGGTGCGGTGAAGGAGCAGAGCGCAAATCTTTATGCCACCAAGATGGCCGAACAGGGCTTCGTCGCCATGTCCATCGACCTGCCGTTCTGGGGCGAAAGCGAGGGCGAGGCCCGCCAGATCGTTTCACCGGATGTCTACGCCGAAGCATTCAGCGCCGGGGTCGATTTCCTGGGGACACGGCCATTCGTCGACAGAAACCGCATCGGCGCGATCGGCGTCTGCGGCAGCGGCAGCTTCGTCATCAGCGCGGCCAAGATCGACCCGCGGATGCGCGCCGTCGCAACCGTCAGCATGTACGATATGGGGGCCGCCAACCGCAACGCGCTTAACCATTCACTGAGCGTCGAGCAGCGCAAGCAGGCCATTGCTGCAGCTGCCGAGCGGCGCTGGGCAGAGTTTGAAGGCGGCGAGGTCGAATATACCAGCGGCACGGTGCATGAGCTGACCGCCGACACCCATCCGATCCAGCGGGAATTCTATGACTTCTACCGTACGCCGCGGGGTGAATTCACGCCCGCCAGCGCAAACCCGCAGATCACCACGCATCCGACGCTGACCAGCAACGTCAAGTTCATGAATTTCTACCCGTTCAACGACATCGAGACGATCTCGCCGCGCCCGATGCTGTTCATCGCCGGCGATCAGGCTCACTCCCGCGAGTTCAGCGAGGAAGCCCTACCAGCGAGCGGCCGAGCCGAAGGAGCTTGTTTGGGTTTCCGGCGCCGGGCACGTCGACCTCTACGATCGCGTCGACCTGATCCCGTTCGACAAGCTGACCAGCTTCTTCAATCAGCACCTCTCCGCGTGAGCGGCGCGATGGAGCCTGTACCGGACGGAACAGGCTCCATCAGCATAGATCGGGAGACACAAGGGCATGCTGAAACTGTTGCTGAACGCCGCTGTTATTGCACTCGGAACGGTTGGATCTGCCATGGCTCAAGAACGCATTCGCATTTTTTCGGATTGGGGCGAGGTCACAGCCGATCTCGCCGATAACGAGGCCGCAAGATCTCTGGCGCAGATGCTGCCGCTTACGATCGAGATGTCCGATCATCTGCGCCAGGAAAAGACCGGCAATCTGCCTTCCGCCTTGCCCGAGCTGGCGCGGCAGCGCGACTTCTCTGCCGGCACGCTTGGGTTGTGGAGTTCCGATCATTTCGTGATCTACTATCGGAGCGGTCGCCTCCCGGCGCCTGGCATCATCAGGCTCGGGCAGGTCACTGGCGATGTCTCGATCTTTGACCGTCCCGGTCCGGTCACCATCCGCGTTGAACGCGCCGACTGAAACCTGCGCAATCCGCTCGTAGTTCGTCGCCGGGGGCGAGCGGCGGATTGAATAGCTGCCGCTCAATGAAGTCTCTGTGTTCGCCTTCGATTTATCCGGTATAATCGAGTTCTGGCTATCACAAGGATTCATGAGTGTCGCGGCAGAATGTCAATGATCTGCTCGCGTTCCTGGCTGTTGCTCGGGAGCGTAGCTTTACGCGCGCCGCAGCCCGGTTCGGCATATCGCAATCGGCGCTAAGCCACACCATCCGTCAACTCGAAGCGCGCCTTGGCGTTCGCCTGCTCACCCGCACGACCCGCGCGGTGGCTCCCACCGAGGCGGGAGAGAGGCTTTTGCAGCGGATTGGGCCGCACTTTGACCAGATCGAAATCGAGGTCGATGCCCTGAACGAACTGAGGGAAAAGCCCGCTGGAACCATCCGGCTGTCAGCGCCCGACTATGCAATCAGCAGCATCCTTTGGCCCAAGCTGAAACGCTTTCTCCCGAAATATCCCGACATCAAGGTCGAACTCCTGCTCGACAACGGCCTCACCGACATCGTGACGGAGCGCTTTGACGCCGGGATCCGCATGGGCGAACAGCTTGCGAAAGACATGATCTCGGCTCGCATCGGACCGGATTTCCGCTTCGCGGTCGTCGGCGAAGAATCCTACTTTGCCGAGCATCCCGCGCCGGAGAAGCCGCAGGATCTCGTGCAGCACAATTGCATCAACTACCGTTTTCCAACGTCCGGGGCCCTTTATGTGTGGGAGTTCGAGGAGAACGGCCGCGAGATCAAAATTCGCGTCGATGGGCAGCTCGTCTTCAACAACATCTTTCATGTCCTGGACGCCGCGCTGGCCGGCCGCGGCCTCGGCTATGTTCCGGAAGAAATGGCCCTTCCCCACATCGCCAAAGGGCGGCTGGCGCGGGCCCTGGAAGGATGGTCGCCCTATTGGGATGGCTACCATCTCTATTATCCGAGCCGCCGGCAATCCTCGCCTGCTTTCGTTGCCCTGGTCGATGCGCTGCGCCATCGCGACTGACTATCGATGCCGCGGGCTTCGACGTTCTTGCCACTGAAAGCCCCGCAAAGAGGGCGACGACAACCGTCCATACATCATGGCTCGCCAGATGACGTGAACCGCCGAGGCTGCAGCATAACGGTCAGGGCTGCTGTATTGCCGCCAGCTTCCAGTCGCCGCCGTTCTGGCGCGTGAAGGTCCACAGTTCGGTTGTTTCCGTCGGCCGATCGGCTTCGCCGGCGACGATCTTGCCGCTGGCGCGATCGCGCATTACGTCAAGAGACTCGTAGCGCAGGGCAGCCGTCGCGTAGTCACGATCATCTTCCCGCCAGCTCTCCGCAATATCGGCCTCCAGCAGGCTGACGTTCGACACCTCGTTCCTGATGCCGTTCTTGGCATTGTCGGCAAGTTCTTCGGACAGGTACGACACCATCTCGGGGGTCGCCAGCCGGCGCAAGCCAGCATGGTCTTCACGCCCGAACGCTTCCTGAACTTCGGTCAACCGCTGCTGGAATGTATCGAGATCGGCCGGCGTCATCGTAATTTGATCGTTGGCTGGAGCCGTCCGGCCAAAGCCAGACCCGATGCCTGGAATGGGGAAAGATGTGACGTTGTCCGCCTCGCGCTGGGCTGCCGCGTTTCGCCCAAAATTGCCCATGCTCCGCGGAACACCGGCCATGGCAGGCGCTTGGTTGCGTGCCGATTGCGACCGGAAAAAGCGGATGATCAGCATGATCGCGCCGCCGATCAGCAGTCCTTGCAGCAGCAGGCCCAACATGCCAGCCAAGCCGCCGAACCCCTGGCCCAAAAGAAGTCCGATCAGACCGCCGAGCAGCAGGCCGCGCATCATCGAACCGCCGAGGCCGCTGAAGATCCCTGGTCGTTGGGCTGCCGGTCTCTGGCGCGCCGCATTGTTCGTTGCGGTGTTGGGCGTCATCGAGCGCTCGACCGGCGCGGCCGGCTGTGGCGCCGTCCTGGTCGGCGGGACCGACTGGAACGTGCGCGTGCCGCGGCTGCCGAAGCTGCCGCCACGCCGCGCCTCCGCGTAATCGGCCGTGACCATGGAAAAAGCCAGGAACAGTCCTGCAAACAAAACGGCAAACCGGCTCGAACGCGAAATCATCATGGCAAATCCTCAAGCGACACTTTGGCGCTATATGGGGTGCGCCGATCGAAATATCAGTGGCCGCAGCTTCCGTACCTGGCAATTGAGGAGAATTCCAGGACCGCCACAAATTCAGCAAAGCAGCCGACCGTGATCCTTCTGCCACCTTGTGCGTTGTCGCCTGAGGCACACCGAGGAGAAAAACGGTGTTTGCAGGTTTCAGGGCCACCAGCTTGCAACTGGACGACACGACCATTTTCGCAAGGGTCGGCGGAACCGGTCCGCCGCTGCTGCTGCTTCATGGTTTTCCAGAAACGCATCTGATGTGGAGGGATATTGCCGCGGCCCTGGCGCCCCGCTTCACAGTCGTCGCCGCCGATCTTCGCGGCTATGGGCAAAGCGGCTGCCCGGTCTCCTCGGCCGAGCATAGCCCATACGCCAAACGCGCCATGGCCGCAGACATGGTTCAAGTCATGCAGCAGTTGGGGTTTGAGCGGTTCATGGTTGCCGGACATGACCGCGGCGGGCGGGTCGCCTATCGCCTGGCACTCGATCACCCCGATGAGATATCCAGGGTCGCGGTCCTCGACGTCATCCCGACCGCCGCCGCGTGGGACAGGGCGGATGCCAGACTGGCTCTCCGATTCTGGCCCTGGAGCCTGCTTGCGCAACCGGAACCGCTGCCGGAGCGACTGATCGGCGCGGCGCCCGATGCCATCGTCGACAATGCGATTGTGCAGTGGGGATCGCCGGCAGAAATGTTCTCTGCAACGATCAGGGAGGCCTATGTCAGGGCGCTTCGCGATCCCGTTCATATTCATGCGATTTGCGAAGAGTATCGGGCCGCTGCCACGATCGATCGTGAACATGACGCGCTGGACCAGATAAACGGTCGTCGCATTAAGTGTCCGCTCCTGGCACTGTGGAGTAGCCAGGGCGGCCTGGAGACCTGGTATGCGGAGGAAGGCGGACCGCTGGCTATCTGGAGGAAATGGGCCGACAGAGTTGAAGGAGGTCCCGTTCCGGGCGGGCACTTCTTTCCAGAAGAGCACCCTCACCAGACCGCAGCGGCTCTCTCGAAATTCTTCGAGGTTGAATAGGGAATGACGCCCAGGGCAGAGTGTTGTGAGCTTCACATGCCTCATTCGCCCGTCCGGCGTCAAATCTACTTGATAAAATGAAAGCCATCTCGCCAGCCATATCCCTGATGTGCAGCATCGTGTTTGTCGGAGGTTGCGCATCGCCCTTCCATGCATCCTTTGATGCCGCGAAATACGACAGGATGAGTTGCGTCGAACTCAACGTCGCCATGGGTGAAGTCGCCAAGGAGCTGTCGGCGACAGCGATCACCCGGGGCAAAGTCGCGAAAACCAACATTCCGAACTGGCTATGGGGAGCCCGGCGTGTCGCCACTACCGTCACTGCCCGCCAGAACGCGAAAATCGAGCAATTGCAGCAGCAGGAGGCCGCGATCGCAGCTGTGAGACGAAGCAGGTGCTGATTGCGGCATCGGTGTGAGAGCCTGCTGCCGAAGGCTGAAAATGATCGATTTCGCAGTATTACAGCCGAGGCTCGACGGTTCCGTGGATTCTGTCATCCTCACCGTCACGGCTTCAGTCTCCGCGACACGGCCAAGCCGAGGAAAACGATAACGGCCTGATTGAGGCGCAGGATGTCCGCGTCGTCTAACCGCCCGATATTTGCGCCGATCTTGGACTTTGGGACCGTGGTGATCTTGTCCACCATCAGTCGGCAGACGGTGAGCAGCCCGTTGCGCTCGTTCGGTTCGACGGACAGACGGAACAATGGCGCGTCCGTCTCGTCGGTCGACGGCCGCGTCCCATTGGGCATGCTTGAACTCAGTGATTTCGAAGACGATCTCCTGGCAGCCGAGCAAAGCCCGAACGATATCGAGGACCGATTCAGGCGTGCCGGTCTCGACTATATCGACGATGTGCTTGAAGCGTTGGAATGGAGCCGCCATGCAGGGTTTCCTGACGAGGAAGATCGGCAATCGCCCTTGCCTGAAAAGACCTGGCTCGACGAGTTGCCGAGCCTGACAGCGCCGGTCACAAATCCTTTGCGCCATGTCGGACGAAATGACCCATGTCCCTGTGGCAGCGGCAAGAAAGCGAAGAAATGCTGTCTCGCAAATTGACCTGATGCAGCACCGCGGACTTGATCCTTGGCTGTCTCAGGCCGATCCACGGGATTGGTGCGCAGCGATTGCGCCGAGGAAGATCTCGCCGAATTCCCTGAGTTTTGCGGCGCCGACGCCATTGACTGCGGCGAAGGCGTCGAGGTCGCGCGGGCAGCGTTCGGCCATGTCGATCAGCGTGCGATCGGAGAAGATGACGAAGGCCGGCACCTGGCACTCCCGGGCGAGACGCAGTCGAACCGCCTTGAGCGTGGCCAAGAGCGCGGTATCCAGGTCTTCCGTGCCCGCGGCAGCATTCGGGGTGGGACGAGTCTTGTCTCGTGCCGCGCGGTTCCGCACTTCTACGCGATACCGGAACGGGACCTCGCCACGGGCCAGCTCACGGCCCTTTTCGGCGATGGCAAGGCCGCCATGGCCGCCTGAGTCAAAAGTCACAAACCCTCCCGCGACGAGCTGGCGGATGAGCGACTGCCAGACGTCCTTCTTGCGCGCCACACCGGTCCCGAAGCTGGCAAGCCTTTGGTGGTTCCTGGCCAGGACCTTCTCGGTTTCATGGCCGAGCAGAACATCGACGATATGGGCGGCGCCAAAACGCTCGCCGGTCTGCGCGATGGCCGCGAAGACGATCCGTGCCTCCGCCTCGCCATCCGAATGCGGCGTCTGGTCGAGGCAGTTGTCGCAATTGCCGCAAGGCATTGCTGGTTCGCCGAAATAGCCAAGCAGGATCTGGCGACGGCACTGGGCCGTTTCGCAATAGCCGATCAGCGTATCGAGCCGGCCATGCGCGCGCCTTTTATGCTCCGCCGGCGCGTCCTCGTCGTCGATGAAAAGCCGCCGCATGCGAATGTCGCCGAGACCGAAGAGCATATGTGCCTCGGCAGCCCGCCCGTCGCGGCCGGCGCGGCCGATTTCCTGATAATAGGCTTCGAGGCTGCCCGGCAGGTCGGTGTGGAAGACATAGGCGACGTCAGGCTTGTCGATCCCCATGCCGAAGGCGATGGTCGCCACCATCACCACGCCCGACAGGGTCATGAAAGCGTTTTGATTTGCTTCACGCGCCTCCTTGCTCATGCCGGCATGATAGGCCAGGGCGCGCACGCCGTTCTTCTCGAGGAACGCCGCCATCTCTTCCGTCTTCTTGCGCGACAGGCAATAGACGATCCCGCTGCGGCCGGCATGACGCTGCACGAAGCCCAGCAATTGGCGCTTGCTGTCCTGCTTGGCCTCGACGCCAAGCTTGATGTTCGGCCGGTCGAAGCCCAGCACCAGGGTTTCGACACGCCCGGCGAACAATTGTCCGGCGATGTCGGTGCGCGTCGCCTCGTCCGCTGTCGCCGTCAGCGCAATGATCGGCACATCAGGGAAAATGTCGCGCAGCCGCGACAACTCTTCATATTCGCGCCGGAAAGACGGCCCCCATTGGGAGATGCAATGCGCCTCGTCGACAGCGATCAGCCGGATGTCGAGCCTGGCCAGCGCCTCGATCATCCGCGCGGTCATCAGCCGCTCCGGTGCAAGATAGAGCAGGCGCGTCTGGCCCGCCGCGACGCGGCGCCATGCGGCGACATTGGCATCGCGGTCGAGCGAGGAATTGATCGTATCGGCGGCCACGCCGGCAAGACGCAATGCGGCGACCTGGTCCTGCATCAGCGCCACCAGCGGCGAAACGACAATGGTGAGACCGCCCAGGACCAGCGCCGGGACCTGGTAGCAGAGTGATTTGCCGGCGCCGGTCGGCATGACGGCCAGCACATGACGCCCGGCCAGCAGCGCCTCCGTCACGGCGTCCTGGCCGGGACGAAAATCGTCGAAGCCGAACACGTCCTTCAGGACGCGCCGCTTGGGATCCTCCGCCGGGACGCTCGCCGCCGCTGCCTGCATCAGGGAATTTCTATGATCGGCGCTGCCCGAAAAGGCATTGGGGGAACGGCCCGAATCAGCGGCGACGTGACCTGCCAAAGCTCCCTGGCGAATCGTCGGGTGACCGCTTGGACAGCCGATTCGGACATTCGAACGCTCCTCAAGTCCTGTCTCCGTCGGCTCCGTCTGAAAGTTATCCTCCTCATTGGCGGATATGCGAGCGTGATTCCAGCCTCTATTCACTTTGGCTGTGAATATCGCGCAACGGCTCGGGCCGATTAATCCTATCTTCACCATGATTCGGCAGGTTCAGGTCCTGCGGTGATGTTTTGAGTACCGCGGCGCCACAAGCGCCCAGGCAACACGCCCGCGTCTCTCCGGAGGCGCGGGCTTTTTGCTTCCGAGATCGGCTGCCGCTTCGTAGTGACCTGCGGGCGTTCTCGTACTGTCAGACGAGGAAATCGGCGCGGTGCGGGGTAAAGCTGTCGACGAGGCGGCCGGCCTCGAGCGCCTTGACGCCGTGGATCAGGTTGGAAGGGACGATGAAGCTGCTTCCCGTTTCCAGGATCTCGGTCGTGCCGTCGATGGTGACCTCGAAGCGGCCCTCGGCGACATAGCTCGCCTGGACATGCGGGTGCGAATGCAGCGCGCCGACACCGCCCTTGTCGAAACCGAACTCGACCATCATCAATTCGTCGGTGTGCAGCAGCACACGCCTGCGGTTGCCATCCGGGGTCGGCGTCCACACGCCCTCGCCGGCATGCGCAAAGATCTTCGTTCCGGTCATCGCCACATCCTCGTCATGGGCATGCGCCTCATCGCGCCAGCCAGCCGCCGTCCACCGGCACCACCGCGCCATGCATGTAGTTTGACGCCGGCGCCAGCAGGAAGACGGCAGCGTCGCCGATGTCTTCCGGTCCGCCCCAGCGCCCGGCTGGAATGCGCGCCAGAATGGCGGTGCTGCGGTCGGGGTCGGCACGCAGCGCCTCGGTGTTGTTGGTTTCGATGTAGCCGGGCGCAATACTGTTGACGTTGATGCCTTTCGACGCCCATTCGCAGGCGAGCAACCGGGTGATGCCGAGCACGCCGTGTTTCGAGGCGGTGTAGGAGGCGACGCGGATACCGCCCTGGAAGCTCAGCACCGAGGCGATGTTGACGATCTTGCCGCGCCGTTCGGGGTCGGCAAGCACGCGCCGGGCAAAGCTCTGGCTGAGAAAAAACACCGTCTTCAGATTGACGTCCATGACATCGTCCCAATCGGCTTGCCCCAAATCGACGGCGTCGGCGCGCCGGATGATGCCGGCATTGTTGACCAGCCCGTCGAGCGGCCCGGTTTCGTCCCAGACGCGATCGAGCATCGCCTGGGCGGCGGCATGATCGGCAAGGTCGCAGCGCACCGCCTCGAAGCGTCCGCCCGCCGCAGCGATCTTTTCCGCGGTCTCATCCATTGCAGAGCGGCCGACGCCGACCACCGCACCACCGGCGCGCGCGATCGACAGGGCGATGCCTTGGCCAATGCCGGTGTTGGCGCCGGTGACGAGAATGCGCTTGCCGGCCAGACTGAAAGCGGAGAGGTCGCTCATCGCAGCTCTTCCATCGCTACCGGATCGACATCCGTATAGTCGACATTGTCGCCGGCCATCGCCCAGATGAAGGCGTAGTTGGAGGTGCCGGCGCCCGAATGGATCGACCAGCCCGGCGACAGCACCGCTTCCTCGTTGCGCATGACGAGATGGCGTGTCTCGTCCGGCTCGCCCAGGAAATGAAACACCCGCGCCGTCTCCGGCAGGTCGAAATAGAGATAAGCCTCCATGCGGCGGTCATGCACATGGCACGGCATGGTGTTCCAGACCGAGCCTGGGGCGAGTTGGGTCATGCCGACGACGAGTTGGCAGGTCTTCACACCCTCGGCATGGATGAACTGGAAGATCGAGCGCTCGTTGCAGGTCGCCTGACTGCCGAGGTCGAGCCGCTTGGCATCGCCGATGCGGATCAGCTGGCTGGGATGGCTCTGATGCGCCGGCGCGCTGAGCAGATAGAACTTGGCCGACTCGGCTGGATTGACTGGGGCGAACGACACTTCGTTGGCGCCCATGCCGAGATACAGCATGTCGCGGGGCTGCAGCTCGTAGGACTGGCCGCCGGCTTTCACGATGCCGGCGCCGCCGATGTTGACGGCGATCATTTCGCGGCGATCGAGAAAGTTCTTTGTTCCGGTCGGCTTGATCGCCTGCAGCGAAAGCGGTGTCCCGGCAGGCATGGCGCCGCCAACGATCATGCGGTCGTAATGCGTATAGGTCAGGCCGATGCGGCCGAGCTGAAACAAGCCTTCGATCAGAAAGTTGTGGCGGAGCTCGTCCGTCCCCATCGCCGCGGCGGTAACAGGGTCGATGGCGAAGCGCGAGGTGAAGTCGGTGTGATTGTCAGTGTGATTCATTGCTGTCCCATTGGGCTGCCTCATTGGTCATTCGGTTGCCGCGGCCTTGACCGAATCGGCATAAAAAATCTGGCGTGCGTGCAGGCGCTCGCGATAGCGCTGCTGGCTGGCGCTGAGATGCGCGCGCATCGCTTCGCGCGCCGACTCGGCATCGCCTGATGTAATGGCGTTTAGGATCACCAGATGCTCGTCTTGCAGGCCGCGCTGATAGGCGTCGGATTGGGCGAGTTCTGTCGACCACGGCGATGTCACGTCGCAAGGAATGGCGCGCCGGCCGAGCACGTCGAGCATCTCGACATAGAACGGATTGTTGGTGGCGCTGGCGATCGCCCGGTGGAAGGCGAGGTCGGCCGGACCTGTCGGCTCGCTGTTCAACAGCAGCCGCTCGAACTCGAAGAACGCCTCCTGGATCGCCGCTTCCTGCGCGGCATTGCGACGGATAGCGGCCAGCCCGGCGGATTCGATCTCGATCGCCAGGCGCACCTCCAGGACGTTGAGCGCGATCGAATCCTTGCTGCCGATGTCCGCAGCCAGCGTGCCGAACATCGTCGAGATGTGCTCGGTGACGAAGACCCCGGCGCCCTGGCGCGGCTCGACCAGACCGTCGGCGGCAAGCTTGGCCAGCGCTTCGCGGATGACGGTGCGGCTGACCCCGAAGGTTTCGGTCAGCCGACCCTCGGTCGGCAGCTTTTGGCCTGGCTGGATCTCGCCCGCCTGCAACTGCTTGCGGATCGCCGCGACCACGGTCTCCGACAGCTTGGGCTTGCGTTCGACCTTCAGGTTGATTGCCATATCCGATGCCATTGCCAGCCCCTATTTGAAGACGCTCGGCAACCATAGCGAGATGGCCGGAATGTAAGTGACGAGCCCCAGCACCACGATGCCGGCCCCATAGAACGGCCAGATCGAGCGCATCGCTTCCCAGACGGATATCTTGCCCACCGCGCACGCCACGAACTGCACTGCGCCCACCGGCGGCGTGTTCAGCCCGATGCCGAAGTTGAGGATCATGATGACACCGAAATGCACCGGATCGACGCCGTAGGCCTGCGCCACGGGCAGGAAGATCGGCGTGCAAATGATGATCGTCGGCCCCATGTCCATGAAGGTGCCGAGGAACAGCATCAAGAGGTTGAGCAGGAGCAGCACGACCAGCGGATCTTCCGAGATCGCGTTCATCGAGGCTATCAGCGCTGCCGGCACTTTGAGGAAGGCCATCAACCACGAGAACGCCGCTGCCATGCCAATGATGAGCAGCACCATGGCCGTGGTGCGCACGGCGCCATGGGTGGCATGAACGAAACCTTCCCAGGTCATCTGCCGGTAGACTAGGACAGTCACGAGCAATGCATAGATGACGGCGATGCAGGAACTCTCGGTGGCTGTGAAAACGCCCGATCGCACGCCGCCGAAGATGATCGCTATCAGCAGCAGGCCTGGCACCGCGACCGCGAAGAGATGCGCGACGGCGGCGAAGCCAGGAAACGGCTCGGTCGGATAGCCGCGCGAGCGCGCCACGAAGTAGGCGGTGATCATCAGCGCCAGGGCCAACAGCAGGCCCGGGATGATGCCGGCGGTGAACAGGTCGGCGATGGAGATCTTTCCGCCTGCCGAGATCGAGTAGATGATCATGTTGTGCGACGGCGGCAGCAGCAGCGCGATCAGCGCCGCCATCGAGGTGACGTTGACGGCGTAATCCGCTCCATAGCCACGCGCCTTCATCTGCGGGATCATCAAGCCGCCCACCGCCGCGGCCTCCGCCACGGCGGAGCCCGAAATGCCGCCGAACAGTGTAGCGGTCGCGATGTTGACCTGCCCGAGGCCGCCGCGCATGTGGCCGACCAGCGAGCCGGCGAAGGCAACGATCTTGCTGGCGATGCCGCCGCGCACCATCAGGTCGCCGGCGTAGATGAAAAACGGAATGGCCAGCAGCGAAAAGACGCTCATGCCGGAATTCAGGCGCTGGAACACGATGAGCGGCGGCAGGCCCATATAGAGAACGGTGGCAAAGCTTGCGACGCCGAGGCAGAAAGCGATTGGCGTGCCGATGAGCATCAGGACGGTGAAGACGCCAAAAAGTATCCAGAGTTCCATGGCGTCAGACCTTCACGTTGGCTGTGTCGAGTTCGGCTGCGACTTCCGCCGGCGGCAATTCGTCGAGCGCATCGTCGATCGGCGCACCGGAGAGGCGAAGCACGATGCGCTCCAGCGTGAACAGCACGATGAGCACGCCTCCCGCGACAAGCGGGACGTAGTCCCAGCCCCCCGATATGCCGAGCGACGGCAAGGTGGCGCCCCAGGTCAGCGCGACCAGCTGGCTGCCATACCAGATCATGCCGATGCCGAAGGCGAGCGCGACGAGATCCGAGATCATCCTCAGCCAACGCTTTCCGCCTTTCGGCAGCACGTAGAGCAGGACGTCGAAGCCGAGGTGATAGTTCTCGCGCACCCCGACGGCAGCGCCGAGGAAAATGAACCAGCTCA
>NZ_JBVVPV010000014.1:0-52130 GCF_055811735.1 Mesorhizobium sp. WSM4850
GCGACATCGATGGCGTGAGCCACCACGAAAGCGCAAATTTCAGTCCATGCCAAAACTATCTTAGCGCATATGCCCTCGAGGGGGAGATCAGCCGCTTCACCGCCCGGCGATGGCCAGCGGGTTGTTTTCCAGCGCTGCGCGGTCCGGTGTGTCGATCGACGGCCGGTTGGTGAAGGCGGCAAACAGCCGGCGGACGTAATCTTCCGGCATGTCGAGCGTGATCAGCACCAGCCTTGTGCCGCGTTGGCCGTCCGGCCAGGACGGCAGCCGCGCCGGCGGATGCAGGATCTTCTGCACGCCGTGGACGACCAGTGGCCGCGAAGGGTCTTCCAGCAATTCGATGACGCCCTTCATGCGCAGCAGGCGCTCGCCATGTGCTGATCGCAACAGGTCGAGGAACATCTCGATCGCCGAAAACGGCACCGGCCCCTCATGAACGAGCGAGTAGGAGCGCACCCGGGAATCGTGCCGGTGGTCATGATCGTGGTCATGGTCGCCGTGGTCACCATGGTGGTGGTGATCATGGGCGGCTTCCTCGCCCAGCCAGCGCCGCACGTCGGAGGACTTGGTGGCTGGGTTGTAGAGGCCGCAATCGAACAGCGCCGCTGCATCGGTCCTTCTGTCACCCGCATCGAGCAGCTCGGCACCCGGATTGATCTGCCGCAGCCGCGCCCGCAGGGCCTCGACGTCGCGCGGATCGGTGGCAAGATCGGCTTTCGTCAGCACGAGGCGGTCGGCGACCGCCGCCTGCTTCACGGCCTCGACATGGGCGTCAAGCGTCGCATCGCCGTTGACCGCGTCGACCAGCGTGATGACCCCGTCGAGCCGGAAGGCCTCGACCAGCGCCGGATGCGCCATGATCGACTGCAGCACCGGCGCCGGATCGGCCAGGCCGGTGGTTTCGATGACAACGCGGGCAAGGCGGGCGATGCGGCCGGTCTGTAGCCGGTCGACGAGATCGGCCAGCGTGTCGACCAATTCGCCGCGCACCGTGCAGCAGAGACAGCCGTCGGAAAGCTGGATGATCCCGTCGGAGGCCTGTTCGACCAGGAGATGGTCGATCGCCACCTCGCCGAACTCGTTGATGATGACCGCGGTGTCGGCGAGCGCGGGATCCCTGAGCAGCCGGTTGAGCAGCGTCGTCTTGCCGGCGCCGAGAAAACCGGTCAGCACCGAGACTGCGATGGGAAAGCCGCTGCTCATCAGGCTAGTTCACCGCCTTGGCGGGCTCCTGGGCCGCAGTGGCGGAACCGATCACTGCCGGCTCGGCGCCGGGCGGCGGCGGCAGGTCGGGCCGCCAACTCGGCAGCGGCACGTCGGCATATTCCTCGCCCGATGCATCGAGCATGGCTTTCGGTATCGGCCCGGTGGCGCCGCCAAGGCCGACTGCGACCAATGTCGGCGCGTGATCGAGTTTTTTTCGATAGAGAGATTTTGCCGCATTCTTATCGCCGACCGGGGGAGCTTCCGACTGCTCCTTAGCCGGCTTCTTCCTGCAAATCTCGTCATTCAGGTTGTTGATCGATGTGGTGTCGCCATAGGAAGGCAGCGCGGCCACCGTCAGCCAGCCCGGTGTCGGCGTGGCAAAGCCGTGGTCGAGCAGCCTGGCGACGGTCTCGGCGCGGGTGATGGCCGACTTCTCGCCAAGCACCACCGCCACCAGCGTGCGCCCGTCGCGTGTTGCCGAGCCGATCATGTTGAAGCCCGAGGGACAGACGAAACCGGTCTTCATGCCGTCGGCGCCGGGATAGCGGCCGATCAGGAGATTGTAATTCGAGATCTGCTTCTTGCCGATGGCCAGGCCCTCAATCGAGAACCATGAGGCATATTGTGGAAACTCCGTGCGGATCGCCATAACCAGCAAGCCGAGATCGCGCGCCGTCGTATACTGGTCCGGCGAGAACAGCCCGTTCGGGTTGACGAAATGCGATCCGCTCATGCCGAGCCGGCGCGCCTCGGCGTTCATGCGTTCGGCGAAAGCCGCCTGCGAACCGCCGATGTTCTCGCCGACGGCCATGGCGACGTCGTTGGCCGATTTGACCAGCATCATCTTCAGCGCGTTATCGAGCCGCATCACCGAGCCCGGCTTGAAGCCCATCTTGCTCGGCGGCTCGCTGGCGGAACGCTTGGTGACCTTGATCGGCGAATCGAGCCGGGCCTCGCCGGCGGCAATCGCGCGGAACGCCACATAGGCGGTCATCAGCTTGGTCAGCGAGGCAGGATACCAGCGCTTGAAAGCCTCCTGGTGCTGGAGGATGTTGCCATTCTCCAGGTCGAACACGATCGTCGGATTGGCGAGAGCCGAACCGGCCAGCGCCGGCACCACAGCGCACGCCAGCAATGCATGTCGCGCAAAAGTGCGCAGCGGTTTTGCGATAACGACATGCATAAAAACAACAACGCTAAAGCGCGTCGCCCGGTCAAACGCGACGCGCTTTAGTTTGAGGAAATGCCTGTACCGCATGGTGGAATCCGAAATCGCCTCTTGCCGCAGTCGCCTCTGGCTCCGTAAGATTTGTTACGCGATCGCCAGCATGGTGATCCGGTCCCTCTATCCGGATCACTATCTTGCGGTGCTATTTAGCCTATGTGACGTCAAGATGGCAAAGTGCCTGAATGACAATTCTAAAACAGCAGGCACAATTGCAAAGCAGCAGGCTGATTCCGTCTGCTCCAACAGCGAGATGGAACATCATGCCGATCCTGAACCGCGCCGCCGAAATGCAAGACGAGGTCGCCGGCTGGCGCCGCCATCTGCACCAGACGCCAGAGCTGAATTTCGACGTCTTCGAGACCGCCGCCTTCGTCACCGAGAAGCTGCAGGCCTTCGGTTGTGACGACGTGGTGACCGGCCTCGGCAAGACCGGTGTCGTCGGCATCATCCGCGGCCGCTTGGGCGAAGGCACGAGCATCGGCCTGCGCGCCGACATGGATGCGCTGCCGCTCAACGAGATCACTGGGAAACCCTACGCCTCGACCATTCCTGGCAAGATGCACGCCTGCGGCCATGACGGCCACACCGCGATGCTGCTCGGTGCCGCCAAATACCTTGCCGAGACGCGCAATTTCGCCGGCTCCGTCGCAGTGATCTTCCAGCCGGCCGAAGAAGGCGGCGGCGGCGGCAACGAGATGGTCAAGGACGGCATGATGGAGCGCTTCGGCATCTCCAAGGTGTTCGGCATGCACAACATGCCGGGCCTGCCGGTCGGACAATTCGCCATCAAGCCGGGCCCGATCATGGCGGCGACAGCCGAATTCACCATCACCGTCAAAGGCAAGGGCGGGCATGCGGCGATGCCGCACGGCACGATCGACCCGATCGTCATCACCAGCCAGCTCGTCGGCGCTCTGCAGACGATCGCCTCGCGCAGCACCGATCCGGTCGAGGCTGTCGTGGTGTCGGTGACGAAATTCCACGCCGGCGACGCCTACAATGTCATTCCCGAGAACGCCGAGATCGCCGGCACCGTGCGCACGCTGAAGAAGGAGGTCGCCAGGAAGGCTGAGCAGCGTGTGCGCGCCATCTGCGAGGGCGTGGGCGCGGCCTTCGGCGCAACGATCGAGGTCGATTACAAAGCCAATTATCCCGTCACCTTCAACCATCCGGAGGAGACGGTCTTTGCCAGCGATGTCGCCGCTGAAATCGCCGGCGAGGCACAGGTGCAACGCGCCATCCAGCCGGTGATGGGCGGCGAGGATTTCTCCTACATGCTGGAAGCGCGGCCGGGCGCCTTCATCTTCATCGGCAATGGCGACACCGCCGGTCTCCACAACCCTGCCTACGACTTCAACGACGAGGTCATCCCGCACGGCATGAGCTATTGGGTGAAGCTCGCGGAGACGGCGCTGGCCGCTTGATGCATCGGCCATAAAACCGCCCTGCGACTTGATCCGAGGGGTGCGCTGCGATTGGGATGGCTGCCAGGCGGTCGGGTCCGGGACGTGGCGATGCTCCGATCGTCACTTCCGACCGGACCGCCTCCGCGCAAGACCCAAGGCAATGCCCAGGGCGATACCGATTCCGATACCCGCAATAATATTGTCCAATGCGACGCTGCAACCGCTGGTCGGCTGCCATCCGATGTTGCCTGGGACCGCTACGGCCCGCTCTTCGGGTCGTCGACCTCCAGCGCCTCCACGACGGGCGCCAGATCACTCTCTTCGGCGGGATCGGCAGCCTGCGGCTGTTCGCCTGTCCTGGCCTTGCTCAGAGCCTTCTCAATGGCCTCTTCGATGTCGCCGATCTCGTCTTCGCGCACCTCGTGACCATAGCCAGCCGCGTCGGCATCCTGCTCGAATTGCTGAATCAGGACGGCCACGCTCACTTCGCTTTCCGCGGGCAGGTTACCGACGTTCTCCTGCAGCCAGGTTTCAAAGAACTCTTTCGTAGCACTCATGCGGCATCTCCTTCGGCACACTAAAGCGCGGCGGTGGTCCGAAGTTCCGCTGTTTCCGGCTCATGTTTGCAGTCCACACTCGTGGTTCAATCGTAGGCCGACGAGGATGCAATTTCGAATTGTGAGCAGAGGCCTCTCGACGGCTATGCTTCATCGGCCATTGTCGAAACCGGTTGATTGGGTACAGAGCGCCTCTTGGCGAAACGATCCGAAGCGGTTATGTGTCGGCCGCGTGGTCCCGTAGCTCAGTAGGATAGAGCGGCAGATTCCTAATCTGTAGGTCACAGGTTCGATTCCTGTCGGGATCACCACGCTATTCAATTACTTAGCGAGCCATCGCCGTAAACGGGGCAAAACCGGTGGCGGACGCGGCGTTATGACTCGGGTGTATCGGGTTAGAGCGGGAGGCGGTTTGGCGGGCGGCGTGATTCTGTCGGGCTACGGCGAAGCCACCGCGGGCAGCATGAGCGGATTTTTCACGACCATAGCCGTGGCAAGAGCGAAAACCAGCAGCAGCACTGAAATTAGGACGAGGCCGCTGCCACCGATCAGCAACGGCACCACCGCCACCAGCGCCTGCGGCATCGGAGAGACGCTTTCGCGGACGTTGCAATAGGCCCGAGCAGTGCAATTCGGATGCTTGCGCCCGATGTGGCGGGCGCTCCGACCGGCCGGCTATCTGTGGCCATCACAAGATTGCCGCGGCAAGTGACTAGCGGAACAGATATTTTGATACCTCTGGATTGCCTCGTCGCCACATAACGTTATCCAGAAAGTAGTGGTGCACGTTGATGAATATCCACGCTATGAAGAGAAACAGCGACGAGCCGAGCACCTCTTTATTATAAGGAATCAAAGCAGACAACGCGATCGGGACCAGCCAGAAACCGAGAATCCCAAGAATACTACCAATGATGATAAAGCCCAGCACTCGCAACCTATACATCGGACCAATAATGGACAGGACCTTGAATTCGGGCTCTATAACAGCATCTGAACGGTCGAGCTCTACATTGGTCTGATAACGCCAGACCACCGCCAGGTACTGCAACGAATGGAGCGCCGGCACCACAAGGAGCCAGAGCGGGTTTATCCTCACAAATAGAATCCAGGCGTATAGAGACACGACGTAAGCGACGACGCCGTTGTACGGTAGCGTGCCACCATGCTTGCGCCAGCGATTGATCAGCATCACGACCGTGGCTGCCGTGGAAGCGGCGGCGGCAAATACGGCAATATTGGTGACCCATGAGGGGGCGGCAAATGTGTAGTAGTCCAAGCCCCAGAATTGCCTTTCGGTGATCACCGCGTTTGTCTGAAGCCAGGCGAACAGCCATACGGCATAGCCGTTGAACAGCAGCACTTTCTTGTCTTGCTCGTTGAAGAACCTGCGCTTCAATACGGCGTCTACCATCAGCATGCCGTAGCCTTGCTTGACATAGTGCCAGCCCACAAAAAAGGCCATCGCATTGCCGGCATACCCCAGCAGGCGCGCATTCCCCGCTATTGAACCGTAAGCAAAAAAACCGCCCATGATCAGCGGGACGACAACGCCCGCGAAGATGTAACGGACCTGAAGGTTCTTGTCATATCCGTCTCCGCGCACCTTCCGCCCGAAATTGCGATAGAAAAGTTGATAAGAGTGGGCAAAGTGCGGATGGTTTATCAGATGAGCCAGCAACAACATCGTTGCGCCCACGAAACCTTCGTATTTAAGAGGGACAAAAAACAAGACCGGCAGGATGAGGAACGCGCTCCCGCCAAGCATGAGAAAGTCAGCGACCGGACCAAAAAGATACTTCTGTGGGGCCGCCGCCACAGGAACCGCATCTGCCGAAAGGTGAAGTGCCATATTTATGCCCCTTGGGGAAACTCATTTAACCAGCCCGTCGTTTCCTAATGGTTAACGTGAAACGGTTGTGACCACGATAATTGTTGGTCGTTCCATCGCTGCGGCATTTCTTCTTCTTATGCCCGTCGCGATAGCGTTCCAGGCAAAGCGCATTGTGGGATTCGCAATCGCGTGCATGCCGACGATCTCGTCGGCATGCACTAACCCGAATGCGACGGCGATCTCATCACGACAGCCCTGGATTGCTGCCGCCGCCGAAGGAGTAAGTCGGCGCGCTCCACAGGCTCAGGGGTACGGCAACGGTGACAACTGCCCTCACGCCACTGTCGCCATGATCCTATACCCAAATGGGTCATGCGCGGCCCATGGAACCACTCTATTATCGATGAGGGGTAGCTTGCTGCGAGCAAAATCGCACTTGGCAATTGGTGGGGCAGGGGGAAACTACGATCATTCCTACGACCGCGCTGATGTCAAAGCTCAGTGGGTGGCGAGCGACTGCCTCAGGCCTTGCTTCATGCTGGAGGGCAACATGCGCGCCTCTTTTCGACGTATGTTCATCAATCTGGATCGAGTACTCTTTAAGCTCGCGTCAGCTGTACTTCTCTTTTGCGCGTGGAGCGGGGATATCCATGCCGGAGAGTTCAAGAAAACGAATTGCTGGTTCGAAGTTCCGCGCGACCGTGGAATGACGTGCGGGACTCTCAATGTCCCTGAAAACCGCAAAAAAGCTTCTGGGACTGAGATCACTCTATCGGTGGTGGTCTTCGAACCCGACCGCGAGCGGCATGAGCCCATTGTGTTTCTCACGGGCGGGCCTGGCCAGCCCACCGATATTGGCGACAGGGAAGACATCGAGGCATGGTGGCAGTTCATAAGTGATCAAAATTGGATGATCGGGCGCCGAGTGGTCGTGGTCGACCAACGAGGGATAGGCAAGTCAATTCCCAGGCTGAGCTGTTCGCGATACTTCAAGGCCGATCATTGGAACTCCATTTCGCTAAGCGTCGATGCTGAAATCAGCTTTGACAAGCTCATGAGAGATGAGGTGGTCGCGTGCCGAAGCGCGCTGATAGCAAAGGGCATTGACCTCTTCGCCTACAACACCGCCGAAAATGCAGCAGACGTCAACGACGTTCGCATGGCTCTTGGCATAAAGAAGTGGGTACTCTACGGCGTCTCTTACGGCACAAGAGTTGCCTTGGAATTGATGAACGAGCATCCAGAGGGCGTCTCGGCGAGCATTCTGGATTCCGTTCTTCCCCTTGATATCGACTACCTCAAGGAAGACGGGCGAAATCTGGATCGTTCCTTGCGACTGCTGGAACAAGATTGCCAAAAATCAAAAAATTGCATGCGCGGACTGGGAGACGCGGTGCGAGCGATCGTAAAGCAGTTGGACAAACAGCCGGTGCTTTTGCGGAGCGACGACGGAGAAAACGCTCCCGCTCAGTACAGATATGTCTCCGGCGCGGATTTTCTTGAGCTTATATTCGGGCTGCTATATGATCGTTACGCTATCGAAGATCTTCCAAAGCTAGTCGAGAAAACATACGAAAACGATTTCAGACCGCTTGCGGAAATGATATTTGAGCATGACGATACAGAGATTGCCCAGGGCATGGATTTTTCTGTCACTTGCTCTGCGACCAACAGATCCGAGTTGCCTGACAAGCGCCTCGAATACTGGACGAAGTGGATCGGAGAGGCCGACTATACCTGGGTTTGCCCGCTTTGGTTTCCCCAGGGAACGACGGTTTCGCAAAAGCATCCCCGCCGCCTGGATATCCCGACCCTGCTGTTGGCGGGCGAGTATGATCCGGCAACACCAACTCACTGGGCATATCGTGCGGCCAAAAGCCTTCCTTTTGGGCAGGTCGTCGTGCTTCGCGGGATTGGGCACGATGTGATCGATTCCGACCCTTGCGGATCGGAGGTTGTCGGCGATTTCCTGGCCAACCCCAGACGCAAGCTGAAGACTGGGTGCATTGGACGGATGCAGGCTCCGCAGTTCACCGCGGCGGCGGAGGAGCAGTGGCGAGGGCCAGAAACGCAGCGGGCTGCGGCGATAAGGTCGCAAAAGCAGATGAGGTCGCCGTTCCGGTTCAGGCATCGCTTTTCAACATCGCCCAAAAAAACACCAATTCTCCTGGCGGCAAGCGCCGCCAAGTTGCATCACGATCGCGGGCGGCCCCGAGGCGGTCCGACTCGCTATCCAAGATTCAGTATGTTTAGATAGGTGCCTACCAAGGGGCTGGCGGTGGGCGCTGCTTTCGATTTTGACGCGATCGGTGTTGCCTTTGTCGAGGCAGCCCTCGATCCATCACGCTGGGATTCCGCGATGGAGGTGGCAGAAAAGGCCACCGGGAGCGCCGGACCGCTGCTCTTCGACATAAAAGGGCACCTGCCACTCGTGCCTTGCAGCCGCAACATGGCCCCTGCTCTCGACACCTATGTCCGCGATGGTTGGATTGACCGCGACGAGCGGTATCGCCTCATCAACTTCCTCGATCGGAAAGGGGTCACCTCGGAGTTCGACCTCCTGACGTCAGACGATATCGCCAAGCATCCATACTACCAGGAATTCCTCGCGCCTTTCGGCCTGCGATGGTGCGCGGCCGTCAAGATCGCTGCAGGCGACGACTTCTGGGCACTGTCGCTGCAGAGGTCGATCCAACAGGGCCCGTTCACGCCAGACGAAATGAGACAGCTGGCGGACCTTTCGAAACAGCTGGGCTCTGTGGCCGCAGTTGCGCGGGCAATCGGTTTCGGGAGGGCCGACGCGGCACTGGATGCGTTTAGCGCCACCGAAACGCCTGCCGTCATGTTGGATAGGAGCGGCAATGTCCTCCGGTCCAATGCTCCGGCGGAAAGGCTTCTGGGGCGAAGCCTGCAGATTACGCGCCGGCGTCTGGTCTACTTTGACCGAACCGCGACAGATGCTCTCGACCGATCGCTGAAAGCGCTGCTGTGTTCGCCGGACACGGCCGCATCCATGCCACCCGTGCCACTGCCCAGACTGCAAGGGCGGCCGCTCCTTGCCTATCCCTTGCGACTGCCGAAAGTCTCCTACAACGCGCTGGCGCCGTGCCAAGCAATCGTCATCCTCATTGATCCTGACGCGAGACCTCCTCCTGCCGAAGCCGTGCTGCAGTCCTGCTTCAGGCTGACAGCGTCCGAAGCGAGGCTGGCGAGAAAGATTTGCTCGGGACACGGCGTTGAAGCGGCAGCCGACGAACTTGGCGTTTCCTATGAGACCGGGCGCAACCAGCTGAAATCGGTCTTCGCGAAGACGCAGACGCATCGGCAGTCGGAGCTGGTCGCGCTTCTCACAAGGCTCTCGAGCGGCCGATAGTTCGGGCATGACCGTTCTGTCCAGCGCCATCAGGCACGTTATTGTCGGTGGAAACGCGTTTGGCGACAGGCGCCGCACTTGGTACTACGGCGCTTTTGCGTGAATATCGTCTTCGCGTCAGCGCACCCGCCGAGCAGGCCACGCCATCACATACGCCGACCTGTTTTCGCGTCGAACAGGTGGGCGCAGGCGCGATCGACTTCGATCCCTATCGCCGCGCCCTGCTTGAGCGGCAGCCGCTCGCGGAACAGGCAGGCAATTTCCTCGCCGGCGCAGTCGACCTTGGCGAAGATTTCCGAACCCGTGGCTTCCAGAAGCGTGACCGTGCCCGGCATGCCCTGGGGAGTTGCGCGGATGTGCTCGGGGCGGATGCCGTAGACAAGTTCGCGTCCTGCAGCGTCGGTCGGGCGGGCGCCGTCCGGCAGCGGCAGGATCAGCCCGCCGACGCTGCGGAACACGCCTTCCTCGATGCGGCCGGCAATGAAATTCATGGCGGGTGAACCGATAAAGCCGGCAACGAAGAGATTGGCCGGCTGGTCGTAAAGGTCGAGCGGCGCGCCGATCTGCTCGACCAGGCCGTCATGCAGCACGACGATCTTGTCGGCCATCGTCATGGCTTCGATCTGGTCATGCGTGACATAGATCGTGGTAGTGCCGAGCCGCTGGTGCAGCGCCTTGATCTCGCCGCGCATCTGGACGCGCAGCTTGGCGTCGAGATTGGAGAGCGGCTCGTCGAACAGGAAGACCTGCGGGTCGCGCACGATGGCGCGGCCCATGGCGACGCGCTGGCGCTGGCCGCCGGAGAGCTGACGCGGATAGCGCTCAAGCAACTTTTCCAGGCCGAGGATATTGGCGGCATTCTTGACGCGGCCAGCGGTATCGGCGGGATCGGCTTTCTTGATCTTGAGGGCAAAGCCCATATTGTCGGCCACCGTCATATGCGGATAGAGCGCATAGTTCTGGAACACCATGGCGATGTTGCGGTCCCGCGCCCGCAGATTGTTGACCATACGCTCGCCGATGGTGATCTTGCCGCCAGAGATCGTTTCAAGTCCGGCGATCATGCGCAGCAGCGTCGACTTTCCGCATCCCGACGGGCCGACCAGGATGACGAATTCGCCGTCGGCGATATCGACACTGACGTCGTGAATGATCTTGGTGGCTCCGAAAGCCTTCTGCACGTTGTTGATGGTTACCGATGCCATTGGATTTCTCCGGGAGAAAAATTGATGTCGAGCTGGAGTGCGTCTTCAGCCGCCCTTGACCGCGCCGGCGGTCAGTCCCGCGACGATCTGCTTTTGCGCGAACATGGTCAGCACCAGCACCGGCAGCGTCACCACCAGTGCGGCGGCGGCGAGCGGCCCCCAGCTCACCTGCTCGTAGGAAAGCATGTTGTAGACGGCGACCGGCAGCGTCCGCGTCTCACGGCTGGCGAGCACCACGCCGAAGACGAAATTGTTCCACGAAAAGATGACCGACAGGATGAAGGCGACAACGATGCCCGGCTTGGCGATGGGCAGGGCGACCAGCCGGAACACCTGCCAGGAGCTGGCGCCGTCGATATTGGCCGCCTCTTCCAGTTCCATCGGCGTGGTTTCGAAATAGCCGATCATCACCCAGACCACGATCGGCACCGTCACCACCAGGTGGATGATGATCTGCGGCCAGAGCGTGCCGAGTATCCCGATCCATTGGAACAGCAGAAACAGCGGGATGAGATAGGACAGCCCCGGCGTCATGCGGGCGATCATGATGACGACCGCCGATTTTTCGGCCTTGAGCCGCGCTATGCCATAGCCGGCCGGTACGCCGATCAGCAGCGCCAGCAGTGTCGCCGTGCCGGTGACCAGAACCGAATTCCAGAGATAGAGCAGGAAATTGTTCTCCTCGAACACCTTTACATAGTTCGACCAGGCGAAGCGTTCGGGGATCAGGATCGGCGGATAGGCGCCGTTGTCGATCTCGAATTTCAGCGAAAGCGAGATCATCCAGAGAAAGAAAAGAATCGCCGGCGAGACGATGACCAGAGCCGCGAAAAACAGGCCGATCTGGTTGAGCAATCGTGAGCTCATCTATTTGCCCTCCGCGTCGTTCCACTGCGAGCGCTGGCGCAGCATCAGGAGGATGAAGGACAGCGCCACGATGACAATGAAGAACACCACGGCCATGGCCGAGCCATAGCCGATGTCGTAATAGGAGAAGGCGGTGTTGTAGAGATAGATGTTGATGGTTTCGGACGCCGTGCCCGGCCCGCCCTGGGTCATCGCATAGATGATGTCGAAGCTCTTCAGCGCATCGATGGTGCGGATGATCAACGCAATCATCAGGAACGGCGCGATCATCGGCAAAGTGAGGTAGCGGAATTGCTGCCAGGCATTGGCGCCATCGATCTCGGCGCTCTCGAACGGCTCGCGCGGCACCGAGGCCAGCCCGCCCAGCACGATCAGCATCACCAGCGGCGTCCACTGCCAGGTCTCGACCGCGACCAGCGAAGGGATGACCGTGTTGGCGTTGAATATCCATTCCTGCGCCGGGATGCCGACCAGCGACAGAAGGTAGTTGAGCACACCGAGCTGGGGATGGAACATCATGGTCCAGACCAGCGCCACGGCAACCGGCGTTGCCATCATCGGCATGACGAAGACGCCGCGCAGCAGGCCTCGCAGCGGAAACCTGGCGTCGAAGATCAGGGCGGCGACGGTGCCCAGGAACATCGGCGCTGCCACCGACAGCGAGGTGTAGGTCAACGTATGAACAAGCGATTCCCAGAATCGCGGGTCGCTGGCCAGACGGAGATAGTTTTCCATCCCGGCAAAGCTCCGCGACTGGCCAAGCGTCCAGCGGTTGACGCTCATCCAGAGCGTGAACGCCCAGGGAAAGACGATCACGGCGCTAACGACGACGAGCGCCGGAACGACGAAGGGCCAGTAGTTGGGAGCCAGCCGAATCGTCTGGCTCCCTTCGATGGCCTGTTCAGTCGTCGCCCCGGTGCGTTCTGGGGCAATGGCGGACATCAGCCCTGCTCGCTCCTGTCGAGAACCGGCTGGAACTGTACGGTGGCCTTCTTCAGCTCTTCGGCAGGATCGGCACCGGCAATCATGTTGGTCAACGCCACGCCGTAGATGTCGCGGAACTCGGTGACCGGGATGATCACCGGCAGCGCCAGCCTGCTGATATTGCCGGACTGAACCACCGCATCGAGCCAGCTTGCCGGCATGGTGACGCCTTCGCGCACCTTGGGATCTTCCAGCACCGACTTGCGGAACGGCACGCCGGCGCCGGCCTGGAGCAGGCGTGCGCCCATCGCCGGGGAAACCGCCCACTGACAAAACAGATAGGCGGCTTCCTTCTTTTCACTGGAGGCGGTCACGCCGAGGCCGTCGCCAAACGTCCCGGAGGCATGCGCTTTGGGCCCCTTGGGCATGACGCCATAGCCGACCTTGCCGACCACGCGCGACTTTTCGGGATTTTCCATCGGCGGGGCAAAACCGACGCCATCGAACCACATGCCGATCTTGCCCTGCAGGAAGGCGGACTGCGCTTCCGCCCAATTGAAGCCGGTGACGCCCGGAGGGGCGGACTTGGTCATCAGCCTCTGGTAGAGGGCAGCGGCCTCGATCGCCTCGGGCGTTTCGGTGCGCAGCTTTCCCTTGTCGTCGAGCGGCGTCATGTCGTAGCCGAGCATCAGCGACGTCCACACCGGCGTGTTGGCATTCTTGAGGCCGCGGGCGACGAAACCGAACGTGTTGGTCGATGGATCGGTCAGCGCTTCGGCGGCGGCTACCAGCTGGTCGAACGATTCAGGGTATTTGAGGCCCTTGGCCTCGAACAGCTCCTTGTTCCAGTAGACGATCCAGTAGTCCACCGAGAAGGGCAGCGAACGCAGCACGCCCTGGTTGTCCTTGGCGAAAAGCATGCCGGCCTCGGCGAAATCGCTTTCGACCAGGCCGGGATCGGTCAGCGTCGGATCGGCGAGATAGCCGGCGATGTCGGCCAGCCAGCCACCCTTTTCGAACTGGCGCTTCTGCACGTGATAGCTCAAATGCACGACATCGAAGCTCGGTCTGCCGGAGCTGAGCTCGATCACCGTCTTCTGCCGCTGCTGCTGTTCCGGCGTCGCCTCGGCATTGACCTTGATGCCGGTCAGTTCCTCGAATTCGGCGATGTATTTCAGGATGGTGTCGCTGCGCGGGCTTTTCACCAGATTGACGTCGAGCGTGGTGCCGGCAAAGCGCTTCCAGTCGACGCTGGCGGAAAAGCTCGGGCGAAGGCCGGCCAGGCCCGCGGCGGCGAGCGCCGTGGTTCCTGCAAGGACTTGCCTTCTCGTTGGCTTGAACGGATTGGACGACATTTCTTCCTCCCTTGGGTTGCTGTCGTTGTTGATAGTCTCGCGGCAGCCGCGAACCATACGTCCTCAGATCTGGAGCGCCAACCGGCGCGCATTGTCGATATGCCGGCTGATCGCCTCGACCGCCTTTTGCGGATCGCGGCTCTCGAGCGCTTCGATCACCGTCAGGTGCTCCTGCATCACCGGCACGACGCGCCCATCGATGCGGAAACGCTCCTGGTGGATCAGCCTGATCTTTACCGAATTGACCAGATACGCCTTGGCGATGATCTCGTTGCCCAGCGCATCGATGAAGGTGTCGTGCATGGCCCAATCGATGTTCTGGGCCTTGGCTTCCATTTCCGGCGTCGGCGTCTGCGACAAGGCTTGAGCCAGCATGTCCTCATGTTCGCGCCGCAGGCCGGCGAGCACGGCGTCGGAGGCGTTGACGGTGAACAGCGCCACCGCCTCACGCTCCATGAACAGGCGAAACTGGAAGGCCTCGCGGATCAGGTTGATGTCGATATGGGCGATCTGCATGCCGCGCTGCGGGATGGTCATCAAAAGCCCCTCGGCTTCGAGACGCGGCACGATCTCACGGATGGCGCCTAGCGGCAGCCCGGTAAAGGCAACCAGTTCGCGCTGTGACACGAACTGTCCCGGCCGCAGATCGCGGGCCAGCAAATGCCGCGTGAAGCTGGCATAAGCTCTTTCCCTGAGGGTTGCCGGTTCGCTGCTGTCGTCCATTTCAGCGCGCTTCCCTTTGCCGGTCAGGCCGGCTCTGTCGCAAACAGCCTGTCATAGGCGGCAGCAAGCTGTTGCCGCCCCTGCGAACCGATCGGCTCCAGCGGCGGACGGACCGCCAGCCAGCGCTCGTCGCCGGTTTTGCGCGCCACCATGACCTTCACCGCCGGGATGACCGAATATCTAAGCAATTCGAGCACGAAGCTCTCGACACGGGCATCGTCGCGCCCATCCTCGGCCATGGCGCGGATTTCGCCGGTGACGAAATTGGCCATGCCGGAAATGGCGCCCTGCCCGCCCTGGCGCACGCTTCTGGCCAGGTGCCGCTCGTCGCCGATCAGGATCACCATGTCGCCATGGGCTCTCAGCAGCGCCTCGCTGTAACTCCAGTCGCCACCCGAATCCTTGACACCGGCGATCACGCCGGGGAAGGCCGCACACAGCCGACCGATCAGGGTAAGCGGGAGCGGCACCATGGTGACAGAGGGGATGTTGTAGAGGAGGATGCCGCGAGCCAGCGGCCCGAGCGCTGCGAAGACAGCAGAAAACCATCCGAACAGCCCGTCCTCGCCGACATTCTTGAAGTAGCTCGGCGGAGCCAGCAGGATGTTGCGGACGCCACACTGCAAGGCTTGCCGCGCCTGTTCGGCGGCGTCTTCGGCCGCATCGACCAGCACGCCGGCGACGAGCCGATGTGCCGGAATGCCGGCGGCCAGCATGGCCTCGGTGACGATCCGCCGTTCTCCCGTGCCCACCGAGGCGCCTTCCCCGGTGGTGCCGAACAGCGTGGCGCTGCTGCAGCCGGCGCCAAGGCAAGCCCGGGCCTGCGTGATCATGGGAAGGATGGCGATTTGCCCGGACGCATCGAATGGCGTGGCGAGGGCAACCGAAAGACCAAAGCGCGAGGCCACTATTTTCTCCGGATGTCGATGTGCAAGCAATACTAGCACACTAACATGTTAGCTGTAAATTGCGGCGACCACCTTTTCGAAACAGCGTCGATATCGGACGTATTATGGGGCGGATTTAGGCGGATGCCGACTTTCCGGCAGCGCGATCCCTAATGTCCCGTCGCGTCCGCGTAGATATCGAGGACACGGGTGATGCTGCCGATCAGAAGCTCGTGAGCGAGGGGCTTGACCCGGCCTGCCGCAACCTCGGCGTCGAGCTGCCCCAGATACTGGCTGATCAGCGGCCGGGGTATATCCTTCTCGCCCAATACGTCCAGCAGCGTCCTTGTTGCGCGCTGCGCCTCCGGCGTCGGCCAGTAATAGCGGATGCGGTCGCTGAACGAGAAATGCCGCTGCACGCGCTGCTCGTCCGGCGTGCCCGGATAGTATCGCTGCCAATTGTCCGGCGACGCCAGCATGATGCGTTCCATCGCGGCAGGCAGGCTTTCGCGCGAAAAGTCCGGCGCGAGGATATCGGCGATATGGCTGAGCCCATACAGCGCTTCGCGGAGCGCGAAGGTCAGCCAGGGGCCGACCTTGAGGATGGCAAAACCGTCGCGAACGAGAGCATTGAGCGCTTCGGCCGGCTGGTAGTCGGTTGAATGCGCCTCAAATACCAATTGCGGCATACGGTCGAGCACAGCCACCAGTTCAGTCGCCTTGGCCGGTGCATAGGGCACGATCTCGGTGTTGCCGAACTCGACGCCGGGCTGGACGACGACACCGACCGCACGGCCAAATGCGGCTTCGAGCCCGGCGCGGGAAAACGCTCGCGCGTGGATCTCGACGGTGCGCAAGGCATCCGCGGGCGCAGTCACTTGCAGGTCGTCGAGCGCCTCCAGCGCACCGCCCGGCACCGGCACTTCGGTGCCGATGACGTAGACCGGTTTTTCGCCGCCTGCCCGCTCGACCGCCGCCTCGGCGATTTCAGCAAGTTCAGCCGCGCGCGCGGCGATCGTTTCATCGGCAAGCACGGCTGGATCGTCGGCGCAGGCCATGCTCGTATCCAGATGCATTTTGGTGAAGCCGGCGCTCGCATAGGCATCGATCATCGCCGCAGCCTTCTTCATCGCGGCGGCGGCAGCCATGTGCTTCCACGGATTGGGCCCGAGATGATCGCCGCCGAGGATCAGGCGATCGACTGGGAAACCCGCTTTCAGCGCATGCGCCTCGACAAAGCTGCGGAACCCCGCAGGCGTCATCCCGGTGTAGCCGCCCTCGTGGTTGACCTGGTTGCAGGTGGCCTCGATCAGCACATCCGCGTGCCGCGCCGCACCATGGCGCAGGGCAGCCTCGATGACCAGCGGATGCGCCGAGCAGACCGAGGCGATGCCGCTTCTCTCGCCTGCGGCGCGTCGGGCCGCAATGTTCGCAAACCTTCGCGTCGCGTCACTCACTGCGTGTTCCCCGTGGCAATGAAGGCCTCGACCGCTTCAAGCGGGAAAATGCCTTCCATCGGCCCCTTGCGGGTGACGGCAAGCGCGCCGCAGGCATTGGCGATCCGCAGGGCTTCGGCAGGAGCCGCCCCGCGCAGCCAGAACGAGACGAAAGCAGCACCGAAGCAATCGCCCGCGCCGGTCGGATCGACCTCGTCGACGGCAAAGCCGGACGAGGCGACCGCACCGTGATGATCATGATAGACGGCGCCGGCGGCGCCTTTCTTCAGGACGATGCAGGACAGGCCGCGGGCCAGCAGTTCGTCGACTGCACGCTTCTCGTCCTTGGCGGATGAAAACAGGAAGAGCTCCTCGCCACTCGGCAGGAAGATGTCGGCTTGCGCCAGCACTTGGTCGAGTGCTTCGCGCATGCCGGATGCCTGCATGATCTCGCGGCGGATGTTCGGATCGAAGGACACGGTTCCCCCTTTGGCCTTGACCGTCTCGATCGCCGATAGCGCCACCGCGATGGCGCGGTCGGAAAACAACGACGAACCCATGACATGGACATGATCGGCACCGGCGAGCAGCTTTGTCGCCGCCGCGTTTGTCTCGATCAGGCCGGAGGCGCTGTTGCGGATGTTGAAGACGAAATGCCGGGTGGCGTCGGCGCGGTAGGTGACGAAGGCCGTGCCCGTCGCATGGCCCGGGTGAACCGCGATCGCCGACACGTCGGCGCCCAGTGCCCGCAGCCGATCGATGTTCAGCCTGCCGAAATCGTCGTCGCCGACGGCGCCGATGAGACCGGCCGGCTGGCCGAGCGCCGCCGCCTGGCCGATGAAGATCGCGGGCGCGCCCGACGGGTAAGGTCCAAGCAGCGGACCAGGCTCGAGAAAGCTCTGGCCGATCCGCTCGGCCATGATTTCGACCAGAATCTCGCCGGCACCGACCAGCTTCTTCATCTCGCGGAATCCCTCGAATTCGCCCACTGCAAGTGAATACGGCTTGTGCTTTTTCGCGTCAATTAATAAATTTACGCATGGAAACTATGCAATTTTTCTGTAAAGTTTCGCCTTGCATTCGGGGGTTTTGATGTCGATGACGCACAAGACGATGGAGGATTTTGCTCGCTCTTGTGGTGTCTCCAGGCCGACACTGTCGAAATACTTCGACGATCCGACCAGCGTCAAGCCGGCGACACGTCAGCGGATCGAAGTGGCGCTGCGCTCGTCCGACTACCAGCCAAATCTCTTTGCGCGCAACCTCAACCGCAAGCGGACCCGCAGCATCGGCATTGTCGTGCCGACGCTCGCCGATCCCTTCTATTCGGAAATGGTCAGCCGCATCGAACTCAGGCTGCGCGACGAAGGCTACTGGCCGATCGTGATCTCCTCGCACGGCTTGCGCGAGCTCGAAGTGGAAGCGACACGAACCATTCTTTCCCTGAAAGTTTCCGGCGCGCTGATCGCGCCGCTCGGCCTGCGCTCCGACGAGCGCACGCTGGAGAAGCTGACACAGACCATACCGATCGTCTATTTCGACACTTATCTCGAGGGCGACACGCCGTTCGTCGGCAACAACAACAGCCAGAGCGTCTCGACCATCGTCGATTATCTCTGCCGCTCCGGTGACGCCCCGGTCTATTTCGACATCCCGCACGTCAACCACAATTCGCGCGAGCGCCTGAACAGCTATGTCGGCGCCATGCAGCGGCTCGGGCATGAGCCGGTGCTCATCGGCACCCCTTATGACTACACTTGGGATTTCGAACGGATCGGCTACCAGCAGATGGAAGCGATGCTCGCGCGTGGCGGTCTGCCGGGCAAGACCATTCTGTGCGCCAACGACCGTCTCGCCTTCGGCGTGATGGCCGCCGCCTACTCGCAAGGCCGCAAGGTCGGCCGCAAGGGCGATTGCGACCTGCGGGTCGCAGCCCATGACGACCATCCGCTGAGCCGCTACACCTGCCCTGCCCTCACCACCATGGCGCAGGACTTCGCTTCGATGGCCGGACGCAGCGTCGAGACGCTGCTGGCCTTGCTGGATGAGGACGACGCGACAGTTGCACGCAAGGTCAGTCTCGACGCGACGCTGGTCATGCGTCAGTCGGCCTGAGCGTTTCCAAACACAGGATCGAAGCCGCGCCATGCGGCAACTGCCGCGCCGACCGCTTGCCGCGCCGCCGGACCATGGCGGCCCATCGAAACGAAGCCGTGGATCTGGCCGGGCCAGCGCCGCAGAACGACCGGCACCTCGTCATCTTCCAGACGCTTCGCGTAGGCCTCGCCTTCGTCGGCGAGGATATCATGGCCGGCGATTGCGACAAAAGCCGGCGTTGCGCCGGCAAGGCTTGCGGCCTTGAGCGGCGACACGCGCCAGTCATCAATATCGCCAGCATGGTTGATATAGTGGTCGCGGAACCAGGCCATGGTCGCCGAAGTCAGGCCATAACCGTCGGCAAAGCGGCGATAGCTGTCCGCCGCCTGCGAGGCGTCCGTGTTCGGATAGAACAGCAGCTGCGCCACCGGCGCCTTCTTGTCGCCGCGCGCAAGCAGGCAAAGCACGGTAGCGAGATTGCCGCCGGCACTGTCGCCGGCGACAGCGATCCGTTCGGCGTCGATGCCGAGATCGCCCGCGCCGCCCTGCATGAAGGAAAGTACGGTGCGGCAATCTTCGATGGCCGCCGGAAATTTGTGTTCCGGCGCCAGCCGGTAGTCGGGAGAGACGACGACGCAGGCCGCCATATTCGCAAGCCAGCGGCAGATCTCGTCATGCGACTCGAGATTGCCGATCACCCAGCCGCCGCCATGCAGATAGAGCAGCGCCGGGGCAGCGGCTCCGACCGCGCCCTGTCCGCGATAGATTCTGAGCGTCAACGGGCCGCCGGGTCCGTTGATGGTGCGCTCGGTCAATGAGCCGACCGGCTCGCGCTCGCCCTGGAGTGCCGGAACGCCCTCCTCATAGGCGCGGCACGCCTCTTCAGGCGTGCCGGCTTCGAATGGCGGGGCGGCCGCCTGCCGGTCAAGGTCGAGCACATGCCGGGCCTCCGGATCGAGCAATGGTGAAAGCAATGTCGTCATCGTAAGCCCTCCGATATCAGGCGAGCAGGCTCGCCGCTTCGGCGTTCTGGAAGCGCGGCGGCTGATCGACCGTTGCGTTGACGGCGACGGACTCGCAGCTCTCACCCGAAGCGAGGATCGCCTCCATGATTTCCAGCACATGAAGCGCAAGGTCGCCGGACGCCCGCGGCTTTCTTCCTGTTGTCAGCGCGCGCGAAAGATCGGCAACGCCGAGCATGCGGTAATTCGCGCGGTCGGGCGCGGCGAAGGGCCAATTGCGCGCGCCATAGAGTTCGCTCTCACTGTGGAAGTCGGCCCAGTCGGCCCCTCGTTCCGACAGCGAGACGGTGCCGCCGAACGTATCCGGATCGGGCAGCCTGAGCGAGCCTTCCGTCCCATGCAACTCGATCGGGTGGTTGGAGTGCCTGAAGACATCCCACGAGGCGCCGAAGGTGACGGTGGCGCCTGAGCGAAACTCCAGCAGCGACAGGATGTTGGTCGGTGTGCCGACCTTGAAGCTGGTGTTCCGGTAGGGGCCTTCGGCGGTGATCAGCCGCTCCTCCTGGCCCCGCGTCGCCATCGCCATCACGCGGGCCACCGGCCCGAGCAAATTGACCAGCATCGTCAGGTAGTAGGGACCCATGTCGAAGACCGGTCCGCCGCCGGGCTGATAGTAGAATTGCGGATTGGGATGCCAGTGCTCCATGCCGCGCCCCATCATGAAGGCGGTGCCGGTCACCGGCCGGCCGAGCGCACCCTCGTCCATGAGGCGGCGTGCCCGCCGTCCGGCGGCGCCAAGGAATGTGTCCGGGGCCGAGCCCAGCATCAGCCCGCGCTCCGCCGCCTCGGCGACAAGCCGCCTGCCGTCCTTGGCCGAGGTCGCCAGCGGCTTTTCGGTGAAGACGTGCTTGCCCGCCGTAAGCGCTGAAAGCGAAACGTCGAAATGCGCCACCGGGATGGTCAGGTTGAGGACGAGGTCGATCTCCGGATCGGCCAGAAGCGCATCGACGCTGACCGCCCGGATGCCGTATTCGCTGGCGCGCAGGGCCGCCAAATCGGGCGAAAGGTCGGCGCAGGCGCGTAGCTCGACCTCGCCGAACAGGGCCGCATTGCGCAAATAGGTCATCGAGATATTGCCGCAGCCGACAACGCCGATGCCGAGCTTAGCTCCTGATTTTCCTGGCATTTTCCACTCTACCTCCCGACGTCGCAACGTTCTGGTTAAATCATTGCACCAGCAACGGATCACATTCGAAAGCCGCTTTACAGCATTTTAAATGTTGACGCGCGTAAAATTATTATAGAACATGCGAAAATGATGGCGCAACATTGGAGGCCGCCAGCCTTGAGGAGGAGAACATGACTGACGGCCAACAGCCAGATGCGAATCCCGTGGGTCATGCGCGCATTGGATCTTTCCGTTGCGGTCAGGGACCGAGACGGGTTCAGGCATAGATCACCTTGGCCCCGGTCATCTCAAGCGCGCCGCGTATTGGACCGGGCAGGCCATCGTCGGTGATCACCACATCGACGGCCGACAGCGAAAATGCCTTGGAGGTCCCGCTGACGCCCCATTTGCTCGAATCGGCGAGGAGGACAACGCGCCGGGCCATGCGAACGAGGTTTCGCTTCGTTCGCGCCATGTCTTCGTTCACGTCGACCACATCCAGTGACGAGTCTATCGCATGCGCTCCAACAAAGACCTGATGCGCTACCAAGCCGCCGAGAGCCGTATCGGCATCTGTGATCAGCGTGCTCACCGTGTCGGGATAGACCCGGCCGCCGATCATATGAACGTCGAGCCCGGGACGATGCATAAGATGCTGCACGATATTCATGGCCGTGGCCGCGACCACGACATTGCTGAGCGGCGGTAACTGCATGGCAACCTGCATCAATGTCGAGCCGCCGTCGAAGATGACCGATTGGTTGTCCTCGAATAGCTCCACCGCCGCCCGGGCGATACGCTTCTTTGCGTCGAGGTTCGTTTGCATCCGCCGGGCGAACGCGGCCGTGGTCGAATCTGTGGTCCGGGTCACGGCCCCTCCACGGGTCTTGGTCAGCAGTCCCTTGCGGTCCAGTATCTCGAGGTCGGAGCGCACCGTGACTTCCGACACGCCAAAATCTTCTGACAGGTCCTTGATGCGAACCTGTCCGTTGCGTTGCACTTCACCCAGGATCGATTGGCGTCTCTGCTCTGACAACATTGCCCTGTCCTTGCCTCCCTGCGCCAAGCAACCGCTCTGGCCTCGGCTCACCTTACCAAAAATTCACAAATTCGAAAGCTTTCGAAAGGTTGTATTTCTCATATCTTTCGGAAACACTGGGTCCAGGATTTTGAAATCAAACGATTGGGGAATTTTGCACTCATGAGCCTCGGAACCAAGGTGCGTCTTGCGCGCCTCTTCTCGCATCCATCGGGGAACCTTTTTGGCGGCGCGGTCGACCACTTCGTCGGCTATGGCGACGTGCGCAAAGGCGGCCTTGCCGACCTGCCGGGTGCGCTCGCACGCGTCATGGTGGGCAAACCCGACTACGTCAGCATCCAGCCTGGCACCGCCCGCCATCTATGGCCGCAATATGCGGGCAAAGCTTCCCTGGTGATTCAGGCGGGCTGCTTCACTCCGGACGATCGCATCAGCGAGTTGATCGCAACGCCCGAGGATGCGGTGCGCGCGGGGGCCGATGCGTTGGCCGTGGCCATTCCGGTACGCGGCGCGACCGAGGGCAAATACATACGCTGGCTGACCGATTCGGTAAATGCAGCGGCCCGCTACGGCATGCCTGTGGTGGCGCATATCTACCCTCGCGATTTCACCGACGGAGCAAAAATCGTCTTCACCCCCGACGAGATCGCCTATGCGGCGCGCATCGGCTACGAGTCCGGCGTCGACGTGATCAAGATCGGCTACACGGGCGATTTCGAGTCGTTTCGAGAGACCGTCCGGACCTGCCCGGTGCCGGTTGTGATCGCGGGCGGTCCAAAGACCGATACGCTGCTCGGCGCGCTTCAGCAGACGGCGGACGCCATCCGTGCCGGCGCACGCGGCGCCGTGGTAGGCCGCAATCTCTGGGGGCATGGCGATCCGGAGAAGGCAGCGCTTGCCTTTCGGGGCGTCATCCATGACGGCCTTTCGGCGCAAGACGCCCTGGCGAAGGCGGGTGCCTGAACGATGCCCACCGTCCCCGCGATCCTCGGCTTCGGCGCTATTGCGATCGACGACATCGTCTACGTCGATCAGCCGTTGTCGGCGGGCAAGGGGAAGGTTCTGCAAAGTGCCCGCGCTTTCGGGGGAAATGTTGCGACGGCGCTGGCCGCCGTCGTGCGACTCGGCGGAACCGCCGGGTTCGCCGGATGGCTGGGCAGTGCCGCGGACGACGCCGTGCTGCGCGATCTCGTTGCGAGCGGTGTTGAAACCGCATTCGCGCCGCGCCACCCCGACGCGCGCCCGGTGCGCTCGCGGATCACCGTCGGCTCGGACGGGGAACGGTTCATCGCGTATGACGACGATGCGATGCTGGGCACCGCTCCGGATTTTCCGGACGATATCCTCAGCCGCGCGACCGTCCTGATCGTCGATAGCTACGCGATCCGGTCCCTGGATGTCGTGGCTCGGGCTCGCGATCTCGGCCTTGCGATCCTCGGCGATATCGAATGGAGCAGCGGCCCAGCCACGGAGCGGCTGATCGCGCTCTGCGACCATCTCATTCTTCCACTCGGCTTTGCGCGGACTGCCACGGGGTGCCGATCGCCCGCCGAGATGCTCGATACATTGTGGTTGCCGTCGCGGTCCGCAGTGGTTCTGACCGACGGTGGCAGGGGCGTGTACTATCGTGGGCGTGAAGAGACAGGTCTCTGGCACCTGCCCCCGCACAGGATTGTGGTCGTCGACTCGACCGGTGCGGGTGACTGCTTTCATGGCGCCTATGCCCATGCGTTGACGCGCGGAGCCGGCACCGCAGGCCGGGTGGCATTCGCGGCCGCGGCGGCAGCCCTTTCGATAACGGGCCGTGGCGGGCGCGAGGCGCTTCCGACCGACGACCAGGTTACGGAACTCCTGGCATCGACGAACGCGCCGTCAGCAGTCGAACTGAAAAAAACGCATGTCAATACTGGAACATAGCTAGAAACTATACGATGAAATATTTCGCAGGTGAACATGCTCCGAGGAGGGTTATAAAAATCAGCGGCTTATACTTGCGAGGGAGGAATATGTCAGAAGTCATTCTTGAGAATATCTGCAAAACCTACGGTAACAATTTTCGCGCAATCGACCAATTGAACCTATCGGTCGAGGACGGCGAGTTCTTGATTCTCGTCGGGCCGTCCGGCTGCGGCAAATCCACCGCGTTGCGAATGATCGCGGGATTGGAGGACATCACCAGCGGCAGCCTTCGGATCGGCGGAGTCGACGTCGTCGACATGCCGCCCAAGGACCGCGACATCGCGATGGTCTTCCAAAGCTACGCGCTCTACCCGCATATGACGGTGTTCGAAAACATCGCCTTTTCGATGCGGCTGGCAGGCAAGCCGAAGGCCGAGCGCAAGAAGCGCGTGGACGAGATCGCCAAAACCCTTCAGCTGACGTCTTTGCTGGACAGCAAACCCGCGAACCTTTCAGGCGGACAGCGTCAACGGGTTGCCATGGGCCGCGCCATGGTGCGCGAGCCGGCCGCCTTTCTCATGGACGAACCCCTTTCCAATCTGGACGCGAAACTGCGCGTGCAAATGCGCGCCGAAATCACCAGTCTGCAAAAGCAGCTCGGCGTAACGACCATATACGTGACCCACGATCAAATCGAAGCGATGACGATGGGAGACAGGGTCGCGGTGTTGAAAGGCGGCGTGCTGCAGCAGGTCGATACACCCAAGAGGCTCTATGAATCGCCGGTGAACGCCTTCGTTGCCGGCTTCATCGGCTCTCCTTCGATGAACCTTTTCGAGGCGACCCTGACGGGCGACGAACTGATGTCCGGCACCTTCGCCATCCGGCTGCAGGAGGCAGCCTTCGTGCGCAGGCCGGGCTTGAGGTCGTTTGCGGGGCGCAAGGTCGTGTTCGGCATACGACCGGAGGATCTTTATGACAGCAGCCTCGAATCCGGTCGCAAGTATCAGACGATACCGGCCAAGGTGACCTCGATCGAAGAACTCGGATCCGAACATATTGTCCATCTGAACATCGACGCGGTCCGGGTGGACTCCGGCGATCCGGACGCGGTGGACGATTTTGGCCTGGCATCGAACGCGGTGGCGAGATTCGAGCCGATCAGCGCCGTCCACTCCGGCTCGGAAATCCGGTTGGCCGTGGATGATGCCAAGTTCCATTTCTTCGATCCCGAGACGCATCTGGCGATCTGAAGATCTGCGGCAGACCACAGGCGAGAGCGAGGCGCCTGCGAAACGCAAGAAGGCTTCTGAGTAGAGCAGACGATCGTCCGCATTGTGCGGTCGATCTTAAAGAAGGAGGAGAAAATCATGTTTCGGATACAACCCGCGATGCTGAAAATAGCCGCGGCCGCATGGTTGCTTGGCGCAACCGGCGCCATGGCGGACACGACGCTGGAATTCACCCAATGGTGGGAGCCCGAATTGCCGGCCGGCTCGCTCAGGGCAATCATGGATGACTTCGAGGCTGCAAACCCCGGAATCAAGGTGACGCTGGTCAGCGGCCCCTATGCGACCACGCGAGACCAGATCTCGGTTGGTGCTGCAACTGGAACGCTTAGCGACGTCGTCGGTCTCGACGGCGCCTGGGTGAACAATCTGAACGCGCAGAATGCGCTGGCCGACATGAACCCGATGATGGATGCGAGCGAGTTCGACAAGACCCAGGTCGCGGATATCATCAAGGTGGACGGCAAGGCGGTGATGTTTCCCGTGGCTTCGTTCGTCTATCCGGTCTTCGTGAACATGGATCTCGCCGCCCAGGCAGGCGTGACCAAGCTGCCGTCGACCCGCGCGGAGTTTCTCGAAGCCGCCAAGAAGATGACCCATGCCGACAAGAACCAGTATGGCTGGGTGCTGCCCTTGTCGCTGCAAACGCCGTCCGGTGTCCAGAACGACCTGATGTCGTGGGTCTGGGCCTCGGGTCAATCGATGATGGCTGACGGCAAGCCGGCTCTCGAGGGCAAGCCGATCGTCGATATGCTCACTTTCGTCAAATCGCTGAACGACGCCGGCGTCATTTCGCCCGGCATTGCCACCAAGACCGAGCAGGAAAAGGTCGAGGAATTCGTGAACGATCGGGTCGGAATGATGATCGACTCGCTCGCGCATGTGAACCTCATTCGCAAACGCAATCCCAAGCTGAACTTCGACCTCATCCCCGTCCCGGTCGTGGAGAATTACAACGGCAAGCGCGGCCTTCCCTACGCCTCCTGGGGCATCGGCATCTCTGCGGCCTCAAAACATCAGGAGGAAGCCTGGAAGCTCGTCCAATATCTGATGAGTGAAAAGGTGAACGCCAAGCTCGTGACGCTTGCAAACGCTTTCCCGGGCAACGTCAATGCCAAGCCCGATTTCGTGACCTCGGACAAGGCTTTCGCCAAGGCTTTCGAAATCTTCAAGACCGGCTATCTCGCCAACGAGTTCACGGGTCTGCCGGTGGCTGAAGACCTCATGACGCAGTTCGACGTGGAAGCCCAGAAGATGCTCGCCGGCGAGCAGTCTCCGGAAGAAGCCGCAGCCAACGCTCAAAAGGGTTGGATGGCGAAATTCTGAGCGACCTGTTCCCCGTTGCTATCTTCCACCGGGTAGCCTGACTTAGGGCAGGCCACCCGTCAACAACGGATCGGCAATTTGAGATGGACCTCTTTCCGAAGCGCACCTTCCTCTTGAAGGCACATCCCAAGGGTGGCACATGACTCGGCAGAAGCGCTCCCACCATCGACTGAAACGAGCGGTCGCACCCTATCTCTATCTGTCACCCTCGCTCCTCATCATCGGCCTTCTGATGCTACTGCCGATGGTGACGGTGATTGGCTATTCGTTCCAGAACAGCGCAGTGCTGCGTCGGGACCCATCCTTTGCCGGACTGAAACACTACCACGCGATCTTTGCCGATCCGGTGTTCTGGGCCTCGCTGTGGCACACGCTCTACTTCACCTGCATGAGTGTCATCTTCCATATGACCATCGGCATGATCTTCGCACTCATGCTGAACAGCGACCGCATCAATCCGACGCTGCGCAACATTCTGCGCGTGCTCTACATACTGCCTTGGCTGTTCACCGCGGTGATTATCGCCGTGATCTGGCGCCTCCTGCTCGAGCCGAACGGTGTCGTGAACAGCGTTCTCATGCAGATGGGCATCATCGGTTCCAAGGTCGAGTGGTTTTCCTCGACGGCGACCGCGCTGCACGCCGTCACCTTCGCCAATATCTGGGCGGGCTACCCGCTTTTCATGGTCAGCTTGCTCGCAGGCTTGCAGGGCATTCCCAAGGATTTCTACGAGGCCGCCGATATCGACGGGGCGAAGGCCTACCAGAAGCTGATCTTCATCACCATCCCGCAGCTGATGCCGATCATCATCAGCATCTCGCTGCTCGACTTCATCTGGACCATGCAGGTCTTTCCATTGATCTGGATAACGACGGGCGGCGGTCCGATCTACTCGACCGAGGTCCTCAGCACCTACACGTACAAGCTGGCGTTTTCGAGCTACAACCTGTCGCAGGCGTCGGCGAGCGCCGTGGTCATCCTGCTGATCTCTCTCGGCCTGACGCTGTTCTACATCCGCTATCAAAAGGCTCGGTAGTCACCATGAGGAAAAGGCACACACCGAAAGACAGACTGATCACCGTCGCGCTCCATGTCGCGCTTGCCGCAGGGCTCTTTTTCGCGGCCTTCCCGATCTACTGGATGCTGAGCAGTTCGTTCAAGTCGAATACCGAAATCTTTGCCCTGCCACCAACCGTCCTGCCGAAGGCCTTCACGCTGGAAGCGTATGCGGCCATCCTTGGCGACCCGGTAAAGCTGCGCTTCTTCTTCAACAGCTACTTCGTGGCCGGAGCGGTGACCGTGCTGACGGTCCTGATCGCCTTGCTGGCGGCTTATGGGTTCAGCCGTTTCAATTTCCGCGGAAAGGGCAGCCTCAACACACTCATCATCAGCACGCAGACGATTCCGCCGATCACGCTTTTGATCCCCTTCTTCGGGCTTGTCGTCTCGTATGGCATCTTCGACACCTACGTCGCACTGATCCTGACTTACCTGGTGTTTACGCTGCCCTACGCGATCCTGCTGATGACGGGATATCTGAACACCTTGCCCCGCGATCTCGATGAAGCGGTGGCTGTCGACGGCGGCACCAGCTGGACCGCACTCTGGCGGGTGATCGTCCCGATTTCACTGCCTGGTATCGTGGCGACGTCGGTCTACACCTTCCTGTTGTGCTGGAACGAATTTCTCTTTGCGCTGACGCTGACGAAGTCAACGTCCATGCGCACCGTCCCGATCGGCATCCAACTTTTGATGGGGCAGCACGCCTTCGAATGGAACCAGATGATGGCGATGAGCGTGCTGGGCTCGCTACCGCTCTTGCTCATCTACCTCGTTGCCCAGAGGTTCTTCCTCGCCGGCATGACCGCGGGCTCGGTCAAGTAGGATGTCCCTCCCACGGAGAACCGATGGGGAAGGCCGCGCGTCGAAATCGATGGATTGGACCTTCTCTGCTGGCAGGCGATATCGCCGCGTCCTCGGGCGTCTTCATAGCGCCGCTGAATCGTGCTCGTGCTGTTCGTCCAGCGCCACATCAACAAAGTGCTGACGCAGGGCGGCATCATAGGAATGAAAGCATGAAAGACCTGAAAGTCGGTTGCCAGACCTTCACCTGGGAAATGCTCGGAGACCGGTTTGCCGGTGGTCCCGACGATCTGCTCAAGGCGATCGCCGATGGCGGTTATGCCGGCATCGAGATCACCGACACGATGATCGGCCGCTATGCCGACAGGCCGGCGGAATTGGCCGCGGCGCTGAGATCGGCCGGCCTCACCCTTGTTTCTTTCGCCTTCGGCTCGAAGAGCGGCTTTACGCTGAAGGAGAGCATCGGCGCCGACCTTGAGACAGCGAAACGCTGGATCGATTTTGCCGCTGCCTTTCCAGGCGCGCTGGTCTCGATGGGCTCGGCCACCGTCGTGTCCGACGGCCCGCGCGACGACAAGTTCCCTATTGCTGCCGAGTTCTACAACAAGGCCGGCGAATTTGGACGCAAGGCGGGCGTCGAAATCGCTGTCCATCCCAGCTCCCACCACAACACGCTGCTGTTCGACCGTGCCGACTACGACCGGATCTTCGCACTGATCGATCCCGCGCTTGTCGGCTGGGTGCCCGACACCGGACACATCTTGCGCGGCCATCAAGACATGATCGATACGCTCACCACCTACCGCGACCGCATCCGCTACGTGCATCTGAAAGACGTCGACGCCAGCGGCACCTGGGCCATGCTCGGCAAGGGCGTCTGCGACACCCAAGTGGTGATCGATATCGCCAGCGCCGCACCTCGTTTCAACGGCTGGCTGGTGCTGGAAGAGGAATCCGAGACCGCCGCCGGCGATCCGGCCGCCGCGGTCAAGACCAACCGCCAGACGATGCGCGGCTACGGCGCGTGAGGAAGAGACCATGATCCGGAAGCAAGACCGTCGCCTTCGTGTCGGCGTGCTCGGCTGCGGGCCGATCGCCCAATTCGCGCATCTCGAATCCTGCGTGAAGGCCGGCAACGCCGATCTCTATGCGATCTGCGATGCCGCCCCCGATCTTCTGGCGCGCATGGCCGCGACCTATGAACCCGAAAAAATCTATGGCGATTACGATGAGATGCTCGCCGACCCGCAACTGGAAGCGGTGATCGTGGCGACCTCCGACGCCTATCACGTGCCGATGTCGATCAAGGCGCTCGAGGCCGGCAAGCACGTGCTGTGTGAAAAGCCGATCGGCGTCTCGGTCGAGGAAGGCGAGATGCTCGCTGATGCGGTCCGGCGCTCCGGCAAGGTGCTGCAGGTCGGCCACATGAAGCGCTTCGACCCGGCACTGGAAGCGGCGCGCGATTTCGTCCGCGACGAGATCGGCGAGATCCTGGCGCTAAAAGCCTGGTATTGCGATTCCACGCACCGCTACACCAACACCGACGCGGTCCAGCCGCTGCCGGTCACCAGCAAGCTGGCGCGCAAGCCGGGCGGCAATCCGAAGGCCGATCTCAGGCAGTATTTCATGCTCGCGCACGGCTCGCACCTCATCGACACCGCGCGCTTCCTGTGCGGCGAGATCGTTGCCGTGCGTGCCCGGCTCAACGAGCGTTTCGGCGCCTATTGCTGGTTCGTCGAAACCGAATTCGCCAATGGCGCGCTCGGCCACCTTGACCTCACCGTGGCTGTCCGCATGGACTGGCACGAGGGTTTTCAGCTCTATGGCGAAAACGGCTCGGTGATCGCGAAGACCTTCAATCCCTGGTATTTCCGGGCGAGTGAGGTCGATATCTTTCACGAGAAGGATGCAACGTCGCGAAAGCCGCTCGGCGCCGACGGGCATTTCTTCAGGCGCCAGCTCGAAGGCCTCGCCGAGACAATCCTTGACGGCAAGCCGATGCGCGGCGCCAACGTCGAGGACGGCCTTGCCTCGATCCGCGCCATGGTGGCGATCGCCCGTTCGGTCGAAACCGGTGATCGCGTCGAGATCGCCTCCGTAACGGGAGCGGTCTGATGCAGATCGGGGTGTTCGCCAAGACCTTCCCGGGCAGCGAGCCGGCTGGCGTGCTGGCAGCGGTCCGCGACTCGGGATTTGCCGTCACCCAGTTCAACCTTGCCTGCGCCGGGCTGCCGTCGATGCCGGAGGCGGTGCAAAAAGACGCCATTGATGCCATCGCGGACGCATCGAAGGCTTGCGGTGTCGCCCTGGCAGCGCTCTCGGGCACCTACAACATGGCCCATCCCGACAGGAATTTGCGCGACGACGGCTTGCGCCGGCTTGGCGTGGTCATCAAGACCGCGGCAGAGCTTTCCGTTCCGCTGGTCACCTTGTGCACGGGAACACGCAACGCCGACGATCAGTGGGCATACCATCCCGACAATAGCGAGCCCTCGGCATGGGAAGACATGGCGGGCGAGATGGAAAAGGCGTTGCAGCTCGCGGAGCGTCACGGTGTCGATCTCGGCATCGAGCCCGAAGAGGCCAACATCGTCACCTCGGCGTCGGACGCGATGCGCCTGATCGCCGAGATGGGCTCGACACGGCTGCGCATCGTGCTCGATCCGGCCAACCTGTTCGAGCAGGCGAGCCCCGAGGAAGCACGCGCCATCGTCGCCGCCGCCGTCGAACGCACAGCGGGCCACGTCGCCATGGCCCATGCCAAGGACCGTTTCGCTGACGGCCGCTTCACGACGGCCGGCCGGGGTGTCGTCGACTTTGCGGATTTCGTCGCCAGGCTGAAAGCATCGGGCTTTGATGGGCCGCTGGTCACGCATGGCCTCTCGGCCGAAGAGGCACCCAGCGTTGCCCGCTTCCTCAAAGGGCTGGTGTGATGGCGCGCCTGGCCACGCTGCTTCGCGATGACGCCACGCTTCGGATTTCCGATAGTGGCGACGGCATTGCGGTCATCTTTCAGCATGGGCTGGGCGGTGGCGACGCGCAGGTCGCCCAGGCCTTCCCTTCCGGGCCGGGCTTGCGGCGCATCACGCTGGAATGCCGCGGGCACGGCGCCTCCGGACTGGGCAGCCGCCGGCCGTTCTCCCTGGAGATGTTCGCGGACGATGTTGTTGCCGCCGCCGATCAGGCCGGTCTCGATCGTTTCGTCGCCGGCGGCATTTCGATGGGCGCGGCGATCGCCATGCGCCTGGCCTGCTGTCATCCGGACCGCGTCGCGGGTCTTCTCCTGGTGCGGCCGGCCTGGATTTTCGACGACGCGCCGGTGAACCTGCGGCCGATCGCCGAGGTTGCCAGGCTCATCCTGGACCACGGCCCCGACAAGGCGAGGGCGATCTTCGCGCAATCGGAAACCGCCGCGCGCCTGCGGCGTGAAGCACCCGACAATTTTGCCTCGCTGATCGGCTATTTCGACCGGCCGGACGCGGCGCCATTCGCGCAGGTCCTCGCCGACATTGCCGCCGACGGCCCGGGCGTTTCGGCGCGTGACGCCGCCGTGCTTGGCATTCCGACCTTGGTCATCGGCAATGCGATGGATGCGGTGCATCCGCTCTCGGCCGCCCATATGCTCGCCGCAGCCATTCCCGGCGCGACCTTTGCCGAAATCCATCCCAAGGCGCTCGACAGCGTCAGGCATTTCGCCGAACTGCGGGCTGAGATCACGACTTTCCTTCAGACCTACTCGAACTTCCGGAGCCTCGTTCCGTCATGACGACCAAATCCTTGTCCGGTCCCGACGCCATCGCCGCCCTGCCGCGCAGCCGGCTGCTCGGCGAATTTTCCTTGTGGTCGGCCGATCTTGCCAATATGGAGCGCGACCTGAAGCGCATAGAACCCCATGTCGACCTCCACCACATCGACGTCGCAGACGCCCGCTTCACCCCCGGCTTCCTGTTCTTCCCGGACCTGGTGGCGCGGATCGCCAGGCTGACGGCAAGGCCTATCCATGTGCACCTGATGGTCGAAGCCGAGATCGTCGAGGAGCAGACGCGTCAGTTCATCGAGGCCGGTGCCGACCTGGTCAGTGTCCACGCCGAAAACGGCGAAGCCGGCCTGCGCGCCGTGCGGCTGGCGCATGCGCTCGGATCCGAGGCCGGCGTGGTGCTCAGGCTGGAAACGCCGGTGGCCGCGGTCACGCCTTTCCTGTCGCAAGTGGCGTTTGTGACGCTTCTCGGCACATCCATCGGCGTCAAGGGCCAGAGCCTTTCCGAGCAGGCCTGCCCACGTTTGATCGAAGCGCGCGCACTGATGAGAAAAGCCGGTCGCGAGACCGACATCATCCTGGCTGCCGACGGCGGCATCCGCCACGAGACGGTGCCGCGCCTGCGCGCCTCTGGCGCCGAGACGGTGGTGCTCGGATCGCTGGCGTTCGGCGACCCCGACCTCGCGCAGCGCATTCGCTGGCTGCATGGGCTGAAGGTCGCCGCCTGATGACAAGACTGGCCCTCGCCTTCGATCTCGGCGGAACGGAGCTGCGCGGCGCGCTGGTCGAGAGCGACGGCGGCGTTGTCGCGCAGGTCTCGGCGCCGACGATGGCGATCGCGGGATCGGATGCGGTGATCGGCCAGATCATCGCATTGGCCGGAGCTCTTCTGACACAGCGCCCGAAGGCGGATGTCGTCGGCATCGGCATCGGCGCGCCGGGACCGCTCGATCCCAAGGCCGGTATCGTGATCGCGCCGCCGACGCTGGCCGGCTGGCACGACGTGCCGTTGATCGACATTCTTGGCAAGCATTTCGGCCTGCCGGTGCGGCTGGAAAACGACGCTAACGCGGCCGCTCTTGGCGAATGGCGCTTCGGCGCCGGCCAAGGTACCGGATCCCTCGTGTTCGTCACCGTATCGACCGGCATTGGTGGCGGCGTCGTCGCCGACGGCCACATCTATCACGGCCGGCGCGGGCTTGCCGCCGAGATCGGCCACATGACCATCACCGGCGAGGGCGACCGCTGCTTCTGCGGCGCCGTCGGCTGTTTCGAGGCGGTCGCCTCCGGTACCGCGCTCGGGCGGCGTGCCACGGCGCTGACCGCGCCGGGCGACGGCTCCCTGCTTAGGCGCCTTTCGGCTGACGGCGACGTTTCGGCCAGGCAGGTCGTCGAAGCCGCACGTGCCGGCGATATCAGCGCGCTCGAATTGATCGAGGCTGAGGCGAAGTGGCTCGGCATCGGCTTCACCAATCTGCTTCACCTCTATTCGCCGGATCTGATCGTCATGGGCGGTGGCCTCGCCAACGGTTTCGACCTGTTGGCTCCGACCATCAGGGCAACCGTCGAGCAGCGGGCGATGCCGGCCTACAGGGATGTGCCGATCGTGCCGGCGCAGCTTGGCGACCGCGCAGGACTGATCGGCGCGGCCAGCCTGATCCTGTGGGAAGGCGAACCGGGCGCGCCATTGGCGATGGCGACCTGCTGATCGATGGCGTTCGCGCCAACGACAGATGCCGGCGGGACAGCGCCCCTCTCTGTCCTGCCGGACATCTCCCCCACTTGGGGGGAGATTGGCTGTCGTCGCCGCTTTCGCCAATCGCCAACGTTGAAGAAAGGGCGTTGTCGGTGAAGCTGCCAATCTCCCCCCGTGTGGGGGAGATGTCCGGCAGGACAGAGGGGGGCGCCAAGGATCGCTACAGTCTTCATTCTGCGCCGCTGCATCGCCCGACTGCGCTGGCGGGCGCCGCAGCCGGCCGCCTACTTCCCGCAATGGTGATCGTTGATCTTGTTCAAGGCATTCGCGTCGGGTCCGACCCTGTGGTAGGAGCAGGCTCCTGCGGCTGTCGTGAACAACTGCCGATCATAGTAGCGCGGGCCGCCGAACAGAATGTCGATGATGTTGCCTTCGGCGGGGACGTAGCGATCACGGTCAGGCCGATCATCGCGATCTCCAGCCAAGGCCGCGGCAGACATGCTGCACCCCATTGCGAAAACGAGAGCGCGGATCGCAAAACGTTTTGTTGTCATCGGGGAATGCCTTTCTGGCCGTTCGGCTTCTCACCATACATCCAAAATCGCGAGGCGGACAAAGGTTCCCTGAACGGCACTCCTGCGCGGCAATCTATCCCGCAATCTCCAACAAGGACGATATCAGCAACCGGCGTTCGTCGACCGAAAGAACATCCGAATCGAAGAGATTCATGCTGCGAAGTCCTTCGATGGCGAGGTAGCAGACCAGCAGCGCCTTGAGGTCCGGCGTTTCTCCCTTGAGCCGTTCGAAAACCTGCCGCCTGAACGCTTTTATCGGCGTCAGGAAATCGGGATCCTCGGCGATCGCCGAAAATATCCAGGACGCCGACGGTTTCGATGCCGCGGCATGTTCGGCCGAAAGCTTGATGTAGGTCGCAAGCGGGCTCTCTCCGCTGACGCCGGCAGTGCGGGCGGCGTCCAGCGCCTGCTCGAAGGCGCGCAGATAATCCTCAACCAGCGCCTGCATCAGTTTCGCCTTGGTCGGGAAATTGTACAGCAAGCCGCCTTTCGACACCCCGGCCCGGCTGGCGACGGCGTCCAGCGACAGGCTGCCCGGCCCTGTCTCACGTGCCACATCAGCGGCGGCGGCGAGAATTTTATCACGCGAATTTGCTCTGCGGGCTTTCATCAATCGTTCCCCCATACATTAGCCTACGCGGAATTGACAAGACCGTCCAGACGGTACAGTAAGGTCGCCGTCATTTGATATCGGGACCAGTCACAGCTATGTGTTTGGGTCATCCGACTGTTGTGCCGGGCCATGGCCAAGGGGACTGTTCGTGATCAAGCGTTTCATCATCGCCTCCATTCTGCTCGTGCTGGTCTGCGGCGGCATCGTCGGCTTCAACTTGTTCCGCGACAATGCAATGCAGGAATTCTTCGCCACGATGAAGCCGCCGGCGGCGACCGTGTCGACGATGATCGTCAAGCCGACGGGGTGGACGCCGGGCGTCGAGGCGATCGGCACTGTCAGTGCGGTCCGCGGCGTCGACCTGACCGTCGAGACCGCCGGCATCGTCAAGGACATCCTGTTTCAGGCCAATCAGAAGGTTGAAGCCAACGCGGGTCTCCTTCAGCTCGACGATGCCGCAGAGCGCGCCGATCTCGATGCGACGAAGGCGCAAGCAGCGCTCGACCAGACGGCGTTGACACGCGCCCTTGAATTGCAGAAACGCGATGTCGGCTCGGAATCGACGCTCGATTCAGCGCGGGCAGCCGCATTGGCTTCCGCTTCGCGGGTCAACAGGCTGCAGGCGGTGCTCGAGCAGAAGCTGCTGACAGCGCCCTTCAGCGGCACCATTGGTATCCCCAGGATCGATCTCGGCCAGTATCTCTCACCCGGCACTTCCGTAGCGACCCTGCAGGATCTGGAGACGATGCGAGCCGATTTCTCGGTTCCCGAACAGCAGCTTCCGCTGCTGAAGATCGGCCAGACGCTGCGGCTGGGCATTGGCGACGGCGAGCTTCCGTTCGCCGGCACCATCCGCGGTATCGACCCGAAGATCAATCCGACCAGCCGGATGGTGACGGTCAGGGCCGAGGTCGCCAACCCCGAAGGCAAGCTGACACCTGGCCAGTTCGTGCAGGTGCGCGTCGAACTGCCCGAGGAAAACAACGTGCTAACGGTGCCGCAGACCGCGCTGACCTCCAGCCTCTACGGTGATTTCGTCTTCGTGGTGCGTCCGGCAAAGCCCGCCGCCGACGGTGGCGCCGCCCCTGCTGCTGCGGCGAAGCCGGAAGAAAAGCCGGCCACGGATGCCAAGCCCGCGGCTGAAGCGCCCGCGGCAAAACCCGAGGAAAAACCCACTGCTGCGCCGGCCGAGCCGACGGCACAAGAGCAGAAGCCGCAGCTCGTGCTTGCCCAGGTGTTCGTCAAGCCGGGCCGTCGCAATGACGGCCTGGTTGAGATCCTGGAGGGCCTTGCGCCCGGCGACGAAGTCGTTACCGCCGGCCAGAACCGCCTTTCCGCCGGCATGTCCGTTGCCGTCGACAACACCATCGACCCGACCAAGCCGGCAAACCAGCAGGCAGCCCAGAAATGAGCTTCTCCGACATCTTCATTCGCCGTCCGGTCCTTTCGACCGTGCTCGCCTTGATGATTCTGCTTCTGGGTTTCCAAGGCATCTTCAGCCTCTCGATCCGGCAGTATCCGGAGGTCGAAGAGACGGCCATCACGATCACCACGGCCTATCCCGGCGCCAGCGCCGACCTGATCCAGGGGTTCATTTCTGCGCCGATCGCCCGTGCCGTCGCTTCGACCGAAAACATCGATTACGTCACGTCGGCGAGCCGGCCGTCCTCAAGCACCGTGACGGTGCAGATGAAACTCGGCTCCAACCCCGATGTCGCGCTGAACGAAGTCCTGTCGAAGGTACAAAGCGTGCGCGGCGACCTGCCGGACGAGTCCGAAGACCCGGTGATCGTCAAGGGCACCGGCGAGCAGTTCGCGATGATGTATATCTCGATGCAGAATCCGAACATGACGCCGGAACAACTCACCGAATATATCGAGCGCGTCGTTCGGCCGCGCATGTCGACGGTCGAGGGTGTCGCCGACGTGCAGATCTTCGGGGCCGCCGAATATTCGATGCGCGTGTGGATCGACCCGATCAAACTGGCGGCGCGCGGCGTGACGGCGTCGGACGTGCTGACCGCCATCAACGCATCGAATTTCCTGTCGGCACCCGGCAATACCGAAAACGAATACGTCGCATCCTCGATCACCGTCCGCTCGACGCTGCAGACGCCGGAGGCTTTCGCCGCTCTTCCGCTTCGTTCGACGGACGGCAATGTGGTGAGGCTGCGCGACGTGGCGCGCGTCGAGCTCGCCGCGGCGAACACCGACACCAGGGTGACTTTCAATGGCAAGCCCGGCATCTTTCTCGCCATCTTCCCGACGCCGGCCGCCAATCCGCTGACGACGGCGGAGGCGATCCACGAAATCGTGCCGACCATCCAGGAGACACTGCCGCAAGGCATGACGATCGAGATCGTCTACGATTCGACCGAGCAGATCAGCGCCTCGATCGAGGAGGTGTTCAAAACCATCGGCGAAGCGGTCGCCATCGTCATCGTCGTCATCCTGCTCTTCCTCGGCTCGTTCCGCTCGGTGCTGATGCCGATCGTGACCATTCCGCTGTCGCTGATCGGCGTCTGCTTCCTGTTGTTTACGCTGGGCTATTCGATCAACCTTTTGTCGTTGCTGGCCATGGTGCTGGCGATCGGCCTCGTCGTCGACGATGCCATCGTGGTGGTGGAAAACATTCACCGCCACATGGAGGAAGACGGTTTGTCGCCGATGCAGGCGGCCTTCAACGGCATGCGCGAGATCTCGTCCGCCGTCATCGCCATGACGATAACGCTGGCCGCCGTGTTCGCGCCGCTGGCCTTCACCGGCGGCCTGACCGGCGCACTGTTTCGCGAATTCGCGGTGACGCTTGCCGGCTCGGTGGTGCTTTCGGGTGTCGTCGCCCTCACCGTCACGCCGATGATGTCGGCACGCATCCTGCGAGCCGGCTCGCACAGCCGCTTCCAGCGCATTGTCGACAACACATTCAGGCGCGTCGAAAACGTTTATGAGCGGCTGGTCAGCGGCTCGCTGAAATATCGTCCGGTGACGCTGATGATCGTCATCGCACTGGTCGCCACGACCGGCTTCATGTTCACCAAGACCGCCGGCGAACTGGCGCCGGAAGAGGACCAGGGCTTCTTGCTGTCTCTTGTGAATGCGCCGCGTTATGCCACGTCGGACTACACCGAGACCTATGTGAACCAGATTCTCGGACTGATGAATGATATCCCCGAAACCAGGGCGCGGTTCTCCGCCGTCGCCTTCCAGGGCCCGACGAACAGCGCCTTCGTCGGCTTCGCATTCAAGGACTGGGCCGAGCGCGAGCGCAGCTCGAAGGAGCTTCAGGAAGACATCACGGGTCGCCTCAGCAAGGTGGCGGGCGTCGAGGCTTTCGTCTTCGCCCCACCGACGCTGCCCGGCTCCGGCGGCGGCCTGCCGGTCACCATGGTGGTGCGCTCGACCGGCGATGCCTCGCAGGTGTTCGAGGCGGCCGAGGACATAAAGAACAAGGCGCAGGCCTCCGGTCGATTCCTCGCAGTGCAGAATTCGATGTCCTTTGACGCACCGCAAGTGACGGTGACGATCGACCGCGACCGCGCCGCGGCGCTCAACCTGCCGATCGCCGACATCGGCCGGACGCTGACCCTTTTGGTCGGCGGCGCCGAAGTGGCGCAGTTCGACCGCGAATCCAACAGCTACGACATCATCCCGCAGGTGCCGCAGAACTTCCGCGACAACCCTGAAAAGCTGGCCGAGTATTTCGTCCGCAGCGCGTCGGGCGAGATGGTGCCGCTCTCGGCAGTGGTGAAGATCTCGACGAACGCCTCGCCGGCCGTGATCGAGCAGTTCAACCAATTGAACTCCGCCACGATTTCCGCTCTGCCATTGCCCACCCTCACCACCGGTGACGGGCTGAGGACCATCGAGGACATTGCCCGGGAAAGCCTGCCCGACACGTTCTTCATCGACTATACCGGCCAGTCGCGTCAGGAGAAGGAGCAGGGCTACACGATCATCATCGCCTTCGCGGCAGCTGTTCTTGTGATCTATCTGGTGCTGGCGGCGCAGTTCGAAAGCTTCCGCGATCCGTTGATCATCATGATGTCGGTGCCGCTGTCGATCTTCGGCGCAATCGTGCCGCTCAATCTGGGGCTGGGGACGCTCAACATCTACACGCAGGTTGGGCTGATCACGCTGATCGGCCTGATCACCAAGCACGGCATTCTTCTGGTCGAATTCGCCAACCAGCAGCGCGAGCTCCACGGGATGCGGCGGCGCGATGCGATCGTCGCCTCGGCCAGGGTGCGGCTAAGACCGATCCTGATGACGACGGCGGCGATGGCGCTCGGCGTGGTGCCGCTGATCATTTCCAGCGGCGCTGGCGCCGCAGCGCGCTATTCGATGGGCCTGGTGATCTTCACCGGCATTCTGGTGGGAACCATGTTCACCCTGTTCGTGGTGCCGATGTTCTACACCTTCATCGCCAGCAAGGACCTGCCGCATCACGCCGAGAAGCCGGACCCGAAGCTGATGCCGGTGCCGGTTGATTGATTGACAAAAAGGCCGGAAACTTCCGGCCTTTTTTCTTGGGCAGTGATGTCCGAATCGCCTTCTTTATCTATTTGACGATGACGATCCTGGTGTTGGTCGGACCGAACATCTCGACAAGCTGGTAGAAGTCGGCGGCGTTGTCCGGATGCAGCCGCACGCAGCCATGCGAGGCCGGCTGGCCGAGGCGCCTGACGAAATTGGTCGCATGCACGGCGTAGCCACCCTTGAAGAAGACCGAATGCGGCATCGGCGCGTTGTCATATTTCCTCGAATACCACATCTGGTGCATGCGGGTCGGCTTGAACGACCCGGTCGGGGTGAGATGCCCCCTACCGCCGGTCGAGACTTTCCACGCGAAGGTCGGCCGGCCGTCGACGAGGACTTCCATCGTCTGCTGCGAAAGCGAAATCCGCGCCACGATCTGATTGGCGGCCCGATTGGCAGCATCGGCAACGCCGTTGCCGGCGCCGAACAGAAGAACCGTGCCCGCGGTGACGGCGGCGGCGATGTTGATGAGCTTGGCGGAAATGGCAGTGTACATGATATCCCCCTGTCTGCCGGGTATGGCCCGGCTCCAATTCGATGACTGGGCTTGTCGTTGGGTCACGTTTCGAATTGATTTCGCACGGCCGACGTTTCTGTTTCGAAACTGTTTCCTCTGGTTAACGGCCGGGAGGCCCATCCGAGGCATTTGCAGGGGTGAAACCAAGGAGAAATTTGACTTGGCTCGAAACCAATCGGCAACAAAGCGCGGACTCGAGCGGCATGATCTGGATACAGGCCGCCCGCAGAGTTGACCCAACGAAAACAGCCGGCACAAACGAAGATGAACATGCAGTCTAACGCGATCTCCTGGCTGTTCAGGATAAGCATAGCCGCAGTGTTGATTTGCATGCCGCACTGTTTTCGCCACGGTCTGGATCGTCTCCAGCCTGCGCATAACCGGCTCAAGGCCCTCTGGCGGGTCGGTTTTGGGCTGAAGAAGATGCGCGGCACCTCCGGCAACTTGCAGCCGAGAGGACCGAAGGCCCGCGCCGCAACGGGGGGCTCCGATGGCGGCGGGGGCACTTCGGGGTTTTCCCTGAAGCGAACCTGAAACCAAATTTGGGGGACGAAAACGATGAACACGAAATTTGCAGCTTCGGTACTTTCCGCACTGCTCTACGCACAGGGCCTGCTCGGCTTTGCCGGCCTCGCCACCGTGCTTCTCAGGGATCGTGCCCATGCCAGCGAATTCGTCGCGGCCAGCGAAATGCCGTCAGGTCCGTCGCTTCTCGTGGTGCGCTGAGCGTCTGGGCCTGTGGACAGTACGGTGAGGGCCGCGGCCTCAGTCGGCGAACTGCGTCGGCGGATCGAACCGGTAGCCCGCACCCCGTATGGTGGTGATGGTTTCGGTGTCGAGCTTGCGGCGCAGTCGCACGATGCGCGAATCGATCGAGCGATCGAAGGCATCGGCATTTTCGGCGGGCGCGGCGGCAATGATATCGTCGCGCGTCAAGACCTTGCGCGGACTGGCCAGGAACAATCTGAGCAGCGCCACCTGACCCGGCGACAACTGTTCTTCCGTGCCGGAGCGATGCATGACCATGGCCGACCGGAGGTCGACCGTCGCGTTCTCCAGCACGACCAATTCCCCGGCGTTCCGGCCGCGCCGTGCCAGCAAGCCGCCGATACGTGCGGCGAGTTCCCTGACGTTGAGCGGGCTCTCGACGACGTCGGCGGCGCCGAGTTCGAGCGCCAGCACCTTGTCGACGAGATCGGCCGGCCGGCAGATCAGGATGAAATCCGGCCCGCCCTCGCCGCCATGGCGCTTGAGCAGATCACGACCTTCCGCCTGGCTGAGGCTGTCGCCGACGACAACGACATCGATGCCGTTTCCGGAAAGCAAGGATTCGGCCTCCCACGGCTGCCGTACTGCGCGAACGTCATGACCGCGCCGTTCGAGATGGTCGGCCAGATCGGTTGCGACCACTTCGGCGACGGAAACAAGCGCGATGATGGATCGTGCAGCCATTTTTTTCTACCCTGCAACCCGGCAACCCAAGATGAGTGCTGGACATGATGTTTATACCCAATCTACTTTCCGCTGAAAGTGGGAGCGAGAGCATCGTGCGGGCACGAATTGTCGTCGTCGAGGACGAGCCGGATCTGAGGGACGCGGTTGCCGAGTATCTCGACGCCAGCGGCTACGATGTCGCTACGGCCGAGAGTGCCAGCGCTGCGCGAACCTTGCTGGAAACGCAGTCGTTTCACCTGGCCATCCTCGACATCGCCATGCCGGGCGAGGACGGCCTGTCGCTTGGCCGCTGGATGCGCTCGAAAACGCCGATCGGCATCATCTATGCCACTGCCGCCGGCACCGCGCTCGACCGCATCGTCGGGCTGGAACTCGGTGCCGACGACTACATCGTCAAGCCCTACGAATTGCGCGAGGTGCTGGCGCGGGTCCGCAGCGTGCTGCGCCGCGTGCCGCAGCCGGCCGAGCCGCAGGCCGCCAAGGCCGAAACAACTGCCAACCGCCGTTCCATGAGCTTCGGACCTTTCCATGCCGATCTCGACGGTCGGTTCGTCACCGGCACCAATGGGACGGTCATCGACCTGGCCAAGAGCGAGTTCGACGTGCTGGAGGTCTTCCTGACGCGTGCCAACCGCTTGCTGACGCGTGCGGCGATCTCCGAGGCGATCGGCTTCGCGGAAGATCCTGAATCCTCACGTGCAGTCGATATCCGCATCATGAGGCTGAGGAAGAAGATCGAGGCGGACCCGGCCAATCCGAAATTCCTGCGCACAGTCCGCGGCGAAGGCTATATCTTCTCGCTGCCGACCGGCGAAGGCAACTGAGCGGCGCGACCAACCACTCTCGGTGGCACGACTGTGAAATGACGGCTGACCATGACGGCTGAAGCACGCAGCGATAGGCACGGCGTCAGGCAGGGCGCGGCGATGGCCGCTGTTCACATCGTTCGCCGGCTTCACGAAGCTGGCGACTGGCAGCGCGAGATGGGCAGCATCCTTGAAACGCTGTGCGGGGCCATGGATTGCCAGCGCGGCATCCTGTTTCGGCTGCGCGAACTGCCCGGCCAAGGCTTTGCCCAATCGGTGGCGGCCTACTGGATCGACCCCCGATATGGTGGCGAGCTGGCATCGCCGACGGTGATCATGCAGTCGGTTGTCAATTCGGACCCACTGCTGGAACGGTTGGCGGAGGACGAGCGGCAAGGCAAGATCTTCGCGGGACACACGCGCGACCTCGAAGGCTTTCTGAGAACCGACTTCGAAAAGCAGCACATCAAGTCGTTCCTGTCGGTGTCGGTCTTTGCGCATGGCCATCTGTGGGGCACGCTGGCGGTCAACGACTGCGTGAACGAGCGCGAATGGACCGACGAGGAAGTGGCGACGCTGCACATCGTGGCGCTGGCCATCGGCGACGCCATCGAACGATCGCTTTCCGATGCCCACGCCAGCGAAGTCATCCGCCGCACCATGCTGCAGGCCTCGCTCGACGCGATCATCGTCATCGACGAGACCGGTTCGATCATCGAGTTCAATCCGGCCGCCGAAAAGATGTTCGGCTACCAGCGCAGCGACATCCTCGGCAAGGACCTGCTCGACACCGTCGTTCCGGACTATTATCGCAAGGGCTATGTGTCGGGCGCCGAATACATGTCGGGCCGCCGCGCGCCGATGGTCGGGCAGCGGATCGAGACCGTCACCCAGAATGCTGCCGGCGAGGTCTTTCCGATCGAATTGACGGCAACCGAGATGCGGGTCGCCGACCGCCGTCTGATCTTCGGCTCGATCCGCGACCTCCGCGACAAATTGCGTGCCGAGGAGGAGATCGGCCGCCAGCGCGAAAAGCTGCACCAGAACGAGAAGATGGCGGCGATGGGCTCGCTGCTTGCCGGCGTGTCACACGAGCTCAACAACCCGCTTGCCGTGGTCGTCGCCCAATCGACTTTGTTGCACGAGTTCGCTTCAGACCCGCAGACCAAGGTGCGCGCCGAAAAGGTGCGCGCCGCCGCAGAGCGCTGCGGCCGCATCGTCAAGAGCTTCCTCTCGATGGTCCGCCTGCATCCGGCGTCGCAGGCCGAGACCGACCTCAACCAGGTGGTCCGCGCGGCACTCGAAGTGACCGCCTACGGCGCCAGGTCGACCGGCATCATCATCGATACCGATTTCGCCAGCGGCCCGCTGCTGGCCATGGCCGACGCCGACCATGTGACGCAAGTTGCCGCCAACTTCCTCATCAACAGCCAGCACGCTCTGGCCGGCATCGGCGGCGACCGGCTGATCAAGGTTCGCACGTTTCGCAGCGATCGCGGCAATCCCTGTTTCTCGGTCGAGGACAACGGGCCGGGCGTGCCGGAAGCGATACGCTCTCGCATCTTCGAATCGTATTTCACCACCAAGCCGGTCGGCGTCGGCACCGGCATCGGCCTGTCGATTTCGAAATCGATCATCGAACGGCACAATGGCAATGTCTGGTTCGAGGAAGTTCTGCCGAGAGGCGCCCGTTTCGTTGTCCAGTTGCCGGCGATCGCCGGCGGCGCGGCCGCCGCCGGCGAAAACCCGTCGCGCTCGAGCGGATTGCGCCACGCCCTGATCATCGACGACGAGCCGGATGTCGCCGCCTCGCTGTCCGACATTCTGGAGTTGATGGGCATCAAGTCGCGGATCGTGCCGAGCTGGGCGTCAGCCGCCGCGACCTTGTCGGGCCATATGCCGCCGGACATCGTCTTTTCCGATCTGCGCATGCCCGGCACCAGCGGCATATCGATCTATCGCGAACTGCTCGCCGAAAAGCCTGATCTGGCGCGGCGCTTCGTTCTGGTCACCGGCGACCTGATCGGCGCGAAAGCCGAAATCGAGGCATTGCCGGCGCCGCAGCGGCCGCAGATCCTGGAAAAGCCGTTCAGCACGCTGGACGTGCGCGGGGTGCTGTCGGCCATCGCCGAGCAGGCCGCATTGGGCAGCTAGGACTTCGGACTGGTTGAAATCGGTTTTTGAAAAAATCCGATGCTCAACAAAGGGGCTTTCCAGAGAAAAAAGACTCCCGGCCGAGGATGCGGCGGGAGCCTGCCTGGAGCGCTGGAGGGGTCGCTCGGGCATCAAAAAACGTTCGGCGTATCGGTCAGCGGCGCGGCATTGGCGATCACGCGAACCGCGCGGGCCTTGTGAATGCCGGATTGCTCGGCAATGACGCGCAGGCACTCCGCACTCTCGGCGCCCCAGGCCTGCCCCTTGCAGACAAAATCGATCTCCGGCATCGGCAGCCGCGCGGTCTTGGTCGTGGTCGGCGCGCCCTTGACGATGTTTGCCGGCGGGTTCAGTGAAGCAAAGGCGGGACCAACAGTCGGCGCGAACGCCATGCCGGCGAACGCGGCGGCGCCCAGCACCACGAACAGCGCCATCGGATGGTTATTGGCGCGCTGGCGCAGCGCCAGCTTCGGCCGCCGATCCTTGCCCTTCAGCGCTTGCAGACGGCGGTCATTGCAGGCAGTCCGGATTTTCGTATACATCGCGCTTCCCTTCGTCGATCTTCTTTTTTTGTTGAAACGAACTTAGTCGCACCTTGTAACGGACGAACGACGCACGCAAACTGACCGTGTAACAGCTTTGAAACGGGATTTCGGCGGGCACATCCGGTCATCGCAGGGGCGCGGGATCAAATCGCGCCGCCGCTCTGGCCCGGCGACGTCCGGTCGCCACCTTGAGACGCCCTCGCCTGCACCATGAGGCGCTAGTGATTACTGCGGATTAAATTCCCTGAGGATTTTCCGTGCCGCAATGCGCCCAGCCACGATTGCGCCTTCGACATAGCCCGGAAACAACGGCGACAATTCCGAGGATGCGAAATACACCGGCGGCGCGCCGGCCAGGATGGTTTGTTCGGCCTCGGTGGCGCTCGTATCGATGATGAGATCGGCGTAGCCGCCACCGCTCCAGCGATCATCGGTCCAGTCGCGACAGCTGAAGTCGATGAAGCCGTCAGCGTCCGTGCCGAGCGCCTGCCTCAGCCGCGCCATAACCTCGGTGCGCAACGCGGCATCTCCCAGTTCCCGCCAGCGGAGGGCAAGCGGCCCGCCGACGAAGACGACCAACGCAGGGTGGCCACAATCCTTGCTGACGTCACAGGCAAAAAGTGCCGGCGGATCCCGCCACATCACCATGCCGCTCAGGCCCTTGGCGCGCCAAAAGGCGGTGGCATAGCGCAGCTGTATTTTGATCACCGCGCCGCTTTGCCAGACGCCGAGAACCTTTTGCAAGGCAGCCGGCAGCGGCGGCGCGAAGTCCAGCTTCGAAGCCATCATCGGCGGCATGGCGATCAGCGCTATTCGAGCCGTGATCGAGCCCGTCGTCGACGCGAGACGAACGCGTCCCGGTCTGCGCTCGATCGTTCTGACCGGTGTGTTCAATCGCAGGCGGTTGCCGAGATCGCCAGCCAGATCATCCGCCAGGGACTGCATGGTTTCGTGCACGAAATACTGCAGCTCCGACACCTCGTTGGTGATACGGCGGTCATTGTCGATGAGGTGCCAAAGCGGCAGTTTTTCAAGCGCTTGGCACCACAGGCCCTCGATCATCGAGCGGAAAGCCGCCTTGGCCTCGCCAGGATCGTTCTGGCGATCGAGCCATGCGGCGACGGTCAAGCCGGCGATAGCCGGATCGCCCGGTGCGATCGCGTTCATGCGGTCGCGGATCGACATCGAGGCGTGGTAGATTCGCTCGACTTGCTTTGCGCCGGTCAGCGGCTGGGCAACGAACTCGCCCTTAGCATAGGTCTCGACCAACGTCTTGCCGCGCGTTCGCACCAGGGCCATCAGTTCCGGCATGTCCTCGCACAGGAACTGACCGCCGCTGTCGATCCGCTCGCCAAGCCCGTTCCACTGGGACTCGACCCGCCCGCCGACGCGGCCGCGCGCCTCGAGCAGCGCAAGATCGATGCCGGCCTTGCTCAATTCATGCGCGGCTGACAGGCCGGTAAAGCCGGCGCCGACGATGGCGACATCGGTTCGTACGGTCTGGCGCTTCAAGAGCCGGCCCTGAAGGTCTCGAAGTCCGCAATCATCCGCGGCTTGAGCTTCGGAGACAACGGTCCTGTCGAGATCATCAAACCCCGCTCGATCGAATTGCAGGTTGCTGGCTGCTCCGCCGGGCGGCCCGCTTTAGCCAATGGTCTTTTCCAGCATGCTTATCCAGTTGCGGTAGGCGATCTTCTCGATCAGCGCGAGACCGAAGCCGCGCGCGGCGAACGCGTCGAGCAGCTTCGGCAGGCCGGTGACGTCGCCGACCACAGCCGGGATCATGGCGCCGTCGAAGTCGGACCCGAGCCCGACGCCGTCTTCGCCCAAAGCCTGCAGCAGTGAATCGACATGGCGCACCATGACGTCGATACTGGTATCGGCATTCATCCTGCCGTCTTCGCGCAAAAACCCGGTCGCGAAATTCAGCCCGACCATGCCGCCCGAGTCGCGGATCGCGCCGAGCTGCCATTCGGTGAGGTTACGCGAATGGCCGCAGATCGCATGGACATTGGAATGGGTCGCGACCAGTGGTGCGTCGCTGATCTCGGCGACGTCGCGAAACCCCTTCTCGTTGAGGTGCGAAAGATCGACCATGATGCCGAGCTGGTTGCAGGCCTTGACCAGCGCCTTGCCGGCATCGGTCAGGCCAGGTCCGGTGTCGGGCGTCGACGGGAAACGGAACGGCACGCCATGGCCGAAAGCGTTCGGGCGGCTCCAGACGATGCCGAGCGAGCGCAAGCCGGCCGCATGCAGCACGTTGAGCATGGTCAGTTCGGGGTCGATCGCCTCGACGCCTTCGATATGGAACACCGCTGCGATCGACCCTTGCGCCATCGCGTTTCGCACATCGCCGGCGCTGCGGCAGACGGTGAGCGCCGACGCTCGTTCCAGCCTGAACAGGATCGAGGCCATGGCGATGGTGGAAGCAAGCGCGTCGGCGCGCGGAATTTCGGGCGGCAAGGGCTCGATATCGCTTGGCGCGGGAGGAACCGCACTGCGCTTGGATTTCTCGACCGGCGGCGGAAAGATTGCGAACATGCCGCCGGCAAAGCCGCCCTGTTTCGCGCGCGGCAGGTCGATGTGGCCACCCGATGTTCCCTCGATGAACAGCTTTTCGACATCCGCGTCTTTCGACTGATAGAGCCTGAGCAGCGTGTCGTTGTGGCCGTCGAAGACGGGAACAAGATCGGTTTCGGTCATCAAGGGATCATCTCGGTTCGATTGGTCGGGCGGGCAATATCCTACTTAGGCAAGGCAATACCCACTAGGCAAGACGACCCAGTGGCCAAGGCTGGCCACGGGGTAAGAATGGCCACTGGCAAGACTGGCAATCTGCGCAATTGAAGCGAGCGCTTGTGGCTGCCCGCCCGCAACCGTCATCGTGCGCCGAGGCTTGGCGCCAGGACCGGCGCTATTGCTTCAGCACGTCGGCCCATTCCTGGTGACGCCGGAACTGGGCGTTGGCGAACGGGCAGAGCGGAATGATCTTCTTGCCCGCCGCGCGCGCGTCCTCGACGGCGCGGGTAACGAGCCTAAGTCCCGCGCCCTGGCCGCGAAACGCATCCGGCACTTCGGTGTGGTCGATGATGATCTGGTGCTCGCCGACCTTGGTAAAAGTCATCTCCGCCTCGGCGCCGTCAGGCCCGCGCAGGAGATAACGGCCCTTGGAACCGCGATCCTCCAGTTCGACCTCCGGCAATTGGTCAGGCATTGCTTACGCTCCTTCTGCCGGCGTAGCGGACAGGAACCGCCGCGCCGCCTCGATCTCGTTCGACTGCACCTCATGGCCGCCGTCGTGCCACTCCACTGTGACATCGGCGCCATCGGCGCGCAAATGGGCTTCTAGCCGCGACGTCAGGTTGGGCGGACAGATCGGATCGCGCCTGCCTGCTGTGACCAGGATGCGGCGGCCGGCGAGACTTCCCTCGATTTCCGGCTCGAATGGGATCAGCGGATGCATCAGCACCGCCGCGTCGAACAGAGAGGGCGCCGCGAACACCACCGAGGCCAGGATGTTGGCGCCGTTGGAATAGCCGAGTCCAAGCACCGACGCGGGCTTTGACGCCTCGACATGCGCCCCGATGTGCGCCTTGACGAAGCCAATCATCTTGTCCGTCGCCCGCGCCAGGTCGTCCATGTCGTAGACGCCCTCGCCGGTGCGGCGAAAGAAGCGCGCAGCACCGTCTTCCGAGACATCGCCGCGCGGCGAAACGATAGTCGCCTGCGGCGCGAGATCACGCCCGAGCGACAGAAGCTGGTTCTCGTCGGCCCCGGTGCCGTGGAAGACGAAGAGCAGCGATCCATCAGGCGAACCCGGCAGTGTCCTATAGGTGTAAGCGTCCTTGCTCATGGCCTTGTCCTTAATGCATGTCGCGCAAAAGTGCGCAGCGGTTTTGCGATGACGACATGCACAAAACCAAACTAAAAGCGCGTCGCCCAACCTGGTCAAACGCGATGCGCTTTTAGTCTTCCAGCTTTTGCAGATGTTGCTCGAGATAGGGCCTCAGATGCTGGTGCTGCGACGGCAGCTTCAGCGCCTCGCCGAGATGGGCGGCGTCCTCGTCGCGATCGAAGCCCGGCTCGTTGGTGGCGACTTCGAACAGCACGCCGCCCGGTGTGCGGAAATAGATCGCCCAGAAATAATCGCGGTCGATCACCGGCGTCACCTGGTAGCCGGTGTCCATCAGCGCCTTGCGCACTTCGAGCTGCTTGGCGCGGTTTTCGACAGCGAAGGCGACGTGGTGGACCGAGCCGGCGCCGAGATCGGCAAATGCGGCGCCCGGCAGCGATTCGATATCGACGATGTTGGCGCCGTTGCCGTCCTTCAGCGCCAGCCTTTTTATAGTGCCGGACGTGTCGACTTCCTCATAGCCCATGAAATTCAGCAGCTCTTCCGTGGCGCCGCCGTCCTTCAGCCTGAGCGACACCGAGTGAAAGCCGCGGATCGCCTCGTCGGACGGAACATCGCCCTTCGCCCATGGCGCACGGGTGTCGGCCTTGTTCTCGACCAGCGCAAACCCGTCGCCATCGGGACCGGCGAAGCCAAGGCGCTTGTCGCCGAAGCTCTCTTCGCGCGACAGCCCGGCGACGCCCTCATCGGCAAAACGCTTTTCCCAATAGGCAAGCGTGCCTTCGGGCACCGAATAGACCGTGGTGCCGACCTCGCCAACGCCGTGGCGGCCCTTGCCGATGTTGCGGAACGGAAAATAGGTCATCACCGAACCGGGCGTGCCGAGCTCGTCGGCATAGTAGAGATGGTAGACATCCGGCGCGTCGAAATTGACGGTTTTCTTGACCCGGCGCAGGCCGAGCTTTTTTGTGAAGAACTCGTTGTTCTGGCGCGCATCCCTGGCCATCGAGGTGACGTGATGCAGACCCCTGATCTGGTTGAGCATTTTCCTGCTCCTTCCTTGTCCTGTGCGGCCCATGCCGCGGTCCACGCCAATATGAGGAGCCGCCAGCCGGCGGCAAAGGCCGCAAACACAGAATAGACTGTGCTCTATAAGTGAACAATAAAGCGACTTTTGTTCACCGTTTTGCGAACACCTGAGGCTTGTGTCGCCACAAAAATTCGGCTCCCGTGATCGGCAGGTATTCGCGACAGGTTTTCAATGAAGGACACCAGCATTGGTCAGAAAAGACAGACGCCCGAATGTTCTCCTGATCACCTGCGACCAGTGGCGCGGCGACTGCCTGTCGGCGGCAGGCCACAAGGTGGTGCGAACGCCGAATGCCGATGCGCTCGCCGCCGAGGGTGTGCTGTTTCGACAGCATTTTGGCGGGGCGGCGCCCTGCTCGCCGGCACGCGCCTGCCTCTACACCGGCCTTTACCAGATGAACAACCGCGTCTGCCGCAACGGCACGCCGCTCGACGCTCGCCATGGCAACATCGCACTCTCGGCACGCAGTCTCGGCTATGATCCGACGCTGTTCGGCTATACCGACGTGTCGCCCGATCCGCGCACGCTGACGCCAGGCGACCCGCGGCTGAAAAGCTATGAAGGCGTGCTGCCCGGCTTCACCGTGCGCCAACTCCTGCCGGAGCACCAGAAACCGTGGCTGTCATGGCTCAAGGCGCGCGGCATCGATAGCAGCGCCGGTTTTCCCGATATCCATCGCCCAGCGGACGAAATCGTTGCTGCCACGACGGACGGCGCCGTGACCACCTCACCGCCCGTCTACTCGAAGGACGAGACCCCAGCCGCCTTCCTGACCGGCGAATTCGTCCGCTGGCTCGGCGAACAGGAGCGCGGTACACCGTGGTTTGCGCATCTTTCCTTCCTCAGCCCGCATCCGCCCTTCATCGTGCCGGAGCCTTACAACAAGATGTATGATCCAGCCGACGGAACAACCTTCCGCCGCGCCGCGAACTGGCAGGCCGAGGCGCAGAGCCACCCCTACCTTGCCTATGAACTTGGGCAGCAGCAGCGGGCAAATTTCCGCCCCGGCGCAGAGGGCAAGGTGCGCGACTGGGGCGACGACAATTTTCGCCGCATCCGCGCGCTTTATTACGGCATGATCTCGGAAGTCGACGCGCAGCTTGGCCGCATCTGGCAGGTGGTCAAGGCGGCGGATGCCTGGGACGACACCATCATCGTGCTGACCTCTGACCATGCCGAGATGATGGGCGACCATTTCATGCTGGGCAAGGGCGGCTTCTTCGACGGTAGTTTTCATATTCCGCTGATCATCCGCGACCCGCGTCGCCGCAAGGCGGCCGGCGCCAGCGTCGACCGCTTCACCGAAGCAGTCGACATAGCGCCGACATTGCTCGATCTGCTTGGCGAGGTATTCCCGCCGCATCTCGACGGACAATCGCTGAAGCCGTTCCTGGATGCCGGGGAGCCGGACAATTGGCGCGAGGCCGCGCATTGGGAGTTCGATTTCCGCTCGGTTGCCGACGCTGATGCCGAGCGCTATTTCGGCATCGGTCCGCGCCAGTGCAATCTGGCGGTCATCCGCACGAAACAATTCAAATATGTACATTTCGCCGGCGGCCTGCCGCCGCTGCTGTTCGACCTGGAGAAGGATCAGGACGAACTGAGCAATGTCGCTGCCGATCCGGCCTATCTGCCGGTCCGGCTGGAGCTTGCCGAAAGGCTGCTTGCCTGGCGGGCCGAACATCTCGATCAGTCGCTGGCGCTTGCCGAACTGACCGAGGATGGCGTGGTCGGCCACGTCGCAGGCCTGCCACCTTTCCCATCATGAAAAGGCCCCCCCCCCGGGGGGGGCCGGGGGGGGTTGGAAGGTGGGGGAGAAAAAAAAAAAAAAAAAAAAGGGGGGGGGGGGGGTTTGGGAAATTTTGGGGGGTTAATTTGGGGGGGGCCGG
>NZ_JBVVPV010000014.1:52140-138351 GCF_055811735.1 Mesorhizobium sp. WSM4850
CTGCTATTCCAAGGCGGTATCGCGGGGCGACAAAGGGGCCCCCGGGGGGCGCCCCGGCCCCCGGCCGCCCCCCTTCCCAATAATAAAACGCCCCGCGCGGTGGCGGGCGCGGGCCTCTTTCATCGTTGGCGCAAGCTAGCGCATCATCATGCGCTGGGTGTCGCGGTTTTGCGCATATGTGGCCTTGTCATAGGGGGCCTGCGCCTCGAGCTGCTCCTTGGTGAAGTTCGTGTAGAGATAGCGATTGCCATCCTTGTCGGTCATGAATTTAAGGTTGTCCATGCCGATCGCCACTTCCTTCTCGCCAACGCCGAGGAAACCGCCAACGTCGATGATGACGGCGTCGACCTTCTTGTCGCCGGTCAGCACGACGTCACCAATCTCACCGACGTTGACATCGTTGGCGCCATAGACCGTGGTTCCAACCAAATCCTCGGAGCGGATTTCGTTGATCGGCATTTCGGTCAGCGCCGACTTGTCGATCGCCGCGGTCTTCGTCTGGTCGGGGGTTGCGTCAGGCGTTGCTGCAGCCGGAGCCTCGGCTGTCTTGTCCGCCGGTGCCGGAGCAGCCGGGTCAGGCGTTGCTGCAGCCGGAGCCTCGGCTGTCTTGTCCGCCGGTGCCGGAGCAGCCGGGTCTGGCGTCGTCGCCGGAGCCTCGGCTGTCTTGTCCGCCGGTGCCGGAGCAGCCGGGTCTGGCGTCGTCGCCGGAGCCTCGGCTGTCTTGTCCATTGGAGCCGGAGCAGCGGGTTCAGGCGTTGCCGCCGGAGCTTCCGCAGTCTTCTCCGCCGGGGCTGGAGCCGCAGTGACAGCAGGGGTGGTGGTCACTGGCGCCGGCGTCGCCGCGTCAGTCGATGCGGTTGTCGCCGGGGCGGGATCATAGGGCTCGCGGTCGAACTCCGGCAGCGCCTCCAGGTCTTCCTTCGTGGTCTCGGCGACCAGCCAGCGGTCGCCGTCCCTCTCCGCCCACTTGGCCTTGTCGAACTGATAGGCGACATTCTTTTCGCCAACCTCAAGGAAGCCGCCGACGCCAATGATCAGCGACTCGGCCTTGCCATCCTTGGCCAGAACGATGTCGTTCACGTCGCCGATGTTTTGAGCGTCGTCGCCAGTGCCGTTATAGACGGTTTCGCCGATGATATTCGTGGCAAGGTTGCCGTCGGCACTCTTCACAGGTTCGGCCGGAGCTGCGGCGCTATCGGCTGGAGCCGCCGGAGCATTCTGCGCCGTTGTATCCGTCGAGGTCGATGGAGCGGGAGCCGTAGCCGTGGTGTCGGTGGCCGCAGGAGCCGGATCATAGGGCTTGCGATCGAAGTCCGGCTGAGCCGTCAACTCATCTTTTGTGGTTTCGGCAATCAGCCAGCGGTCGCCATTCCGTTCGGCCCATTGCAGCTTGTTGTAGTCGAAAGCGACATTCTTGGCACCGACGCCAAGAAAGCCGCCGACGCCGATGACGACGGATTTCGCCTGACCGTTTTCATCGAAGACGACATCACTGACCTCACCGATATTCTCGGCATCGTCGCCGGTGCCGTTATAGACGGATTCACCAATGATATTGGTCATCAGGCTGCCCTCGGCCCGCGCAACGGGAGCCGCCGGAGCGGTCTCCTGGACCGCCGGGTCCTGGGTGGGCGCCGGTGTGGTGGCTTCCTGCGCATACGCACCGGTCGCAATCAACGCTGCCAGTGCGGTGGTGGATAAAAGGGTGCGGATCATCGTAATCCTCCTCGTGCGTTATCTCTGGCCGCGAGCAGGGGAGATCGGTCGCGGCGTTACACATTCACAACGTCGTGACCGCGCCGTTGTTCCGACACCAGGGCGAGCGTTGTGAAAAAACCACCCGAATCGCGCTCAATTATGCGTTTGGCCGGGTGAGATTGGCTCCTGTATTTTCGTCAGAGCGGCGGAACTTTTTTTCAACCGCCCCGTTTCCGCCCATGGCTCGGTCTGTTACGGCCGATGATTATCCAATGGTAGCCAAGAAAAATCGGAGCGGGGGAATGCGATTTGCGGCGGTGCTGAACCAGGAGGGCGGCACCCTGCGAACGGTTGATCTCTCCGCCTTCACCGACCGAATGCGCCAGACATTGGAGGCAGCAGGCCACCGCATCGATATCGAAATCGTTGCCGGCAGGGACATTGTCGCAACGCTGGACCGCATCGCTTCCAGGCATAGTGTCGACATTGTGCTGGCCGGTGGCGGCGACGGCACCATTTCGGCCGCGGCGGCTCGGTTGATGGGCAGCAAGAAAGCGCTTGCCATTTTACCGGCTGGCACGATGAACCTGTTCGCGCGCGGGCTCGGCATTCCACAAACCCTTGACGCGGCCGTGAAATCCTTTGCCGACAGTGAGGTTATTGCAGTCGATATGGCAACCGCCAACGGCAAGCCATTCGTGCATCAATTCTCGATCGGCATGCATGCTAGGATGGTCCAGCTTCGCCAAGCCATGGAGTATGGCTCGCGGTTGGGAAAGATGCGGGCCTCGGCAAAGGCTGCCTGGGCGGCGATCAACAACCCTTCGGCGATGAAGGTGACGCTGACCATCGGCGAGGCCGAGATCGTGACGCGCACCACCGGCATCGGCATCACCAACAATCTGTTCGGTGAGGGTCATCTGCCCTATGCCGACAATCCCGCCGGCGGCGTGCTCGGCATCTATGTCACGGTGGCGCGGCGGCGTGGCGAACTGGTCAGGGTCCTCTTCGACATGGCGCGCGGCAAATGGCGCGACAGCGAGCATGTGGAGATCCACCAGGCTGACCGGGCTGTTTTGAAACTCCACTCGGCTGCGAAGAAATTTCGCGCCGTCATGGATGGCGAACTGGTCAGGCTTGACCGCGAAACGACGATGGAAATTCATCCTGGTGCGCTGAACGTTCTCGTCCCGGCGCGCGCCGTCCAAGCGAGGGCAGCGTGATGCATCCCGGCACAGTCGATCGGAAGGCTTCAGCCTCTGGGAATCTCGCCCTGCTCATTCCTGGGAAGCTCGCCCTGTTCGGTTGTCGGCGTCCGGTCTATCATGTTGCCGTAGATCTCGGCGATGCCCCAGGCGATAAACGCCAAAAGCAGCGCAGCGATCAAGATACGGAAGGTGTGCCACCCCCAGCGTCCCTGCCGGGCTTTGTCTTCAGGAACGATCTTGGGCATGATCGGCCTCCATTTCGGTTGGCGCTGGCATTTCGTTTGGCGCTGGCATGTCGGTTGGCGCTGGCGGCGCGGCTGGCAAAATGTGGTTGGGTAACGGTTCCTCAGGGCGAAGGTTCCGGTTTCAGGGCCCGGCAACTGGGCCCAGCGCGGATGGCTGCAAGCCGATGCATCTGGGGGACTTGTGGATAGCAGGGTAGTGACAAAGCCGAATCTGCCGGTCGATGTCCTTAGCGTGGTAACGGCGCAGGATCGGCTTGCCGTGCTCCATGATCTCGATGCAATCGACACGGCGGCCGATCCTGACTTCGACACTATCAGTGGGCTCGCCGCCGCGGTGATGCAAACACCTGTCGCGCTGGTGACGGTCGTCGATGTCGAGCGGCAGTGGTTCACGTCCTGTGTCGGCCTGGACGAGACCGAGGCCGCGACCGATACATCCTTCTGCGCCCACACCATTGCTGCCGGCGACCAGCCGATGGTGGTTACGGATGCGACCATGGATTCACGCTTCAACGCCAGCCCGCTGGTCACTGGCGAGCATCATTTCCGTTTCTATGCGGGTGCGGCGATTGTGGTGGCCGGTGCCCGGATCGGCACGCTCTGCGTGCTCGACCGGAGGCCGCGCGGGTCGCCGTCCGCCGCCCAGCTCGAACAATTGACGGCGCTCGCCAGCCTCGCTGCCAGCCTGTTCGCATTGAAGGACGCCACCCGCAACGCCGCCAGCGCCGCTGCGGCACTGGCGCGCGAGGAAAAGCGGCGCGGCATTGCGCTCGATGCCGCATCGCTCGCGAGCTGGGCATGGGATATCCATAGCGATATGATCGAATGCGATGCCCGATTGTCCGAGCTGTTCGACCTGCCGCGCTCGACCCGGCTGAGAGCACGCGATATCCTCGCCGCCATCGACCCGCGTGACGCCTACCAGACCGAGACGCGCTTTCGCGACGTGCTGAGCGGCGGCGACGATTATTTTGGCGAATACCGCGTCAAGGGCTTCAGCCCGCCGCGCTGGCTCGCTACGCGCGGCCGGGTCATCGAGCGTGACGGCGACGGCAAGCCGACGCTGATCTTCGGCGTCAACTACGACATCACCGAACGCAAGCTCGGCGATGAGCGGCAGCGGCTGTTGCTGCGCGAGCTGAACCATCGCGTCAAGAACACGCTGGCCACCGTCCAGGCGCTGGCGACGCAGACAGTTCGCCATGCCCGCCAGCCGAGGGATTTCCTCGACGCCTTCAGCGCCAGGCTTCAGGCGCTGGGCGCCGCCCACAGCCTGCTGTCCGACCGCGAGTGGCGCGGCATTGGCATCCGCGAACTCGTGCAGATCGAGGTCAAGCCGTTCGACACCGCCGATCAGCCGCGCATGACGATCTCAGGCGCCGATCTGCTGCTTTCGCCCGACCAGGCAGTCGGGCTTGGCCTGATCCTGCATGAACTGGCCAGCAACGCGCTGCAACACGGAGCGCTGTCGGCGGTGTCGGGCACGGTCGATCTCGACTGGAAGGCACAGGTTAGGAAAGGCGCCCGGCGCCTGGTCCTGACCTGGCGCGAAAGCGGCGGGCCTGAAGTTGCCTCGCCCGAACGCCACGGCTTTGGCTCGATCCTGATCCGCCGCAGCCTGGCCAAGGTCATCTCCAGTGAAGTGACCCACGAATTCCGGCCGGAAGGCGTGTTCGCCGAAATATCGATGCCGCTGGAGGATCTGCCGAAGTGACCGCTCGACTATGGACCCGAACCAAAGGTCCGCGTCAGGGAAAAGTGGAACCCGGTTTTTCGGATCATTGCCGAACAAGAAGAAACGCTTCGAGCTATTTCGCCTCGCCGGCATCCGGATCGTCGGCATCGGGCTTTGTGTTCTCGCGGTAGATGGCGTAGGCGGCGAGCGCAATCGCCGGGGCGAGTATGGTGCCGAGGCCGCCTTTCCCCTTGAGTAGCGCCGGCAGCGCGGCGAGCGCGGCCGTGATGCCGACCGCCTTCATATCGGCATTGCGCCTCCGCGCCCGGCGTCGGGCGCGCGCGCCGGCCGACAGCTGATGGATGAGCAGGAGGAGCCCTGCGATCACCAGGAAGCCGACCCCGAAACCAAGGCAGGCTGCCATCGGCCCATAGCGACCCGCCACCCAGACATAGGCCGCTCCGACGAGGAAACCGAGGCCGCACAGTGCTGCAAGTGCTGCGAGCGCATAGACGATCGCAGCCGTGCGCGCGCGGCGCACGGCGGCAACGGCTTCACCCGAGGCGAGGCCCGAGATCAACGATGCCAGCATTCGCATCTGGGCTGAGACTAGCGGCGCGCGAGAAGCGCAAACAGAAAGCCGACGCCTGCCGCGATTGCCAGCGACGTCACCGGCTTTTCGCGCACGCTCGCCACCACTTGCGCTTCGAGATCCTTGGCGTTGCTGCGCATATTTTCAAAGGCTGCTTCGCCTTGGGCGCGCAATTGCTCGACCCCTTCCGCAGCAACCCGACGGGCAGTCCCGTAACCATGTTGGCCGGTCTCGGCCAGCTGTTCGGTGAGTTTCTGAATGTCGACTTTCAGCTGCCTGATGTCGTCTTCAAGGTCCGAATTCGGCCGGCTTTCGTTCGGGGACTTTCCTGCGGCAGTCGCCATTGCTTGACTCCTTGCGTTTGCTCGGGTCGAAACGTTCGACCCACCCCAAGGTTCCGAAATCGGAACAACGGCCATGAAAGGGTTTTTGCGCAGCCGAGTCCAGCCCGGCACGTCTCCGGCAGCCGCTCAGATCAGCGGTCGGCGACCTTCGCTCAACCCTTCCCAGCGGGCGAGGTCCTTGAGCCTTTCGTTGTCGACCACCTCGCAGCCGCCGTCGCGCCAGAAGATAAGCTTGCGATCGATCAGCTTGCGAATCGTCTTGTTGGTGTGGACCAGCGACAGGCCGAGCGTATCGGCGAGGTGCTGCTGGGTGATCGGAATCTGCACGGGCGTCCTGCCGTTCAACCCGACCACCCTGGCGCGAGTGGAGATGAAGGCGATCAGATAGGCAGCACGCTCGAGCGCGGTGCGTCTGCCGATACTGAGCAGGTTCTCGTCGAGCATGCGCTCCTCTCGCGCTGCGATCCAGGTGATGTCGTAGGCGAGGCCCGGATGGCTGCGGTAGAGTTCGGGGAGGGCCTCCCGCTCGAAGAGGCAGAGCAGCATCGGCGACAGAGCTTCCACGGAGTGCTGCATTTCGCCCATCAGACTGCCTTGCAGACCGATGAGGTCGCCTGGCATGGAATAATTCAGAATCTGCCGGCGGCCATCCGACAGCAACTTGTAGCGGAAGGCCCAACCCGACAGCACTGTATACAGATGGGCACTGCGGCTTCCCTCAACCAGAACCGTGTCGCCCTTCTCGACGGCCAGTTCGCCCTTCTTGAAGCCATTGACGAAGACGAGTTCCTGCTTCTCGAACGCCCGGAACGCCGGCAACGGCCGCAGCGGGCAGTTCTCACATGTATACCGGCGGGCGGACAAGGAACGGCCGTTCTGGCCAGACATTTCAATCCTCTTTGAAGCCCTCTTCCGGAGGGCGATAGCAAACGTCCCTGCAGGCGTCGAGGTTCCGCCATCTGCGGCGGCATGTCTTTCTTAAATGACAGGATGCGAAATAACTTTAAATGACAGGAAGCCAAATAGGGATCATGACTCCTCTAGCCCTTGCGCTCCCTGTTCCCTGCGCCCCACGGAGACATCGCCACGTGCCCCCATTGCTGGACGGATTGCGGATTCTTGTTCTGGAGGATGAATTCCTGATCGCCATGGATGTCGAGCAGCTTTGCCGCGACTATGGCGCCGGCGATGTTGTCGTCGCCCGCGATCTGGCTGAGATCGATCGGCAGAGCATTGCCTCGCAATTCGACGCGGCCATCGTCGACCTCATGCTGGGCGGCACTTCGACACTCGATTTCGCTTCGCGGCTGCGCGAATCGGGCGTGCCTTTCGTCTTCGCCTCGGGCTATTCCGAGATGGACGAAATCAGGGTGGCGTTTCCGGATGTCAGGTTGGTCACCAAGCCCTATTCGGGAGACGATCTCGTGGAGGCGGTGGCGTCGGCGTGCGGGCGCGGACCTGTTGTTTGATGTCCGCAAACCGGAGCCCGATTACCGGGCCCGACATTAATTACAGGGTCCCACATTACCGGTGCTGCGTATTCAGGCGGCGTTCGACCCCGTCACCTGAGCCGAGATCGCATCCGGGCCAAACTCGTCGTCGCCGGAAATCTTCAGGATTTCCTGCAGCCGCGTGCGGGCGCGGCTGACGCGGCTCTTGATCGTTCCGACCGCACAGCCGCAAATTTCGGCGGCTTCCTCGTAGGAAAAGCCCGACGCGCCGATGAGGATGATGGCTTCGCGCTGGTCCTCTGGCAATTGCTCGAGCGCGCTCCGAAAGTCCTTGAGGTCGAGCTGGCCGTGCTGGGCCGGATGGACGGCCAGTCTGGCGGTCATGATGCCGTCGCTATCCTGCACCTCGCGGCCGCGCTTGCGCATCTGCGAATAGAATTCGTTGCGCAGGATGGTGAACAGCCATGCCTTGAGATTGGTGCCCGGCTCGAAGCTCTCATGCTTGTCCCACGCCTTCACCAGCGTTTCCTGGACCAGATCGTCGGCCTTGTCGGCGTTTTGCGTCAACGACACGGCAAAGGCCCGCAGGCTCGGAATCGAGGCGAGCAGATCCGTCTTGAAGCTCTGGGAGACGGCCGCCATGCCTCAGTCCTTTTTCCGTGCAGGTTGGGCCTGTTCCAACTGGCTGAGCAATTGGGCGAAACGATCCGGCACGCTGTCGGAGACCAGCTCGTCGTAATATTGTTTGAGTTTGCGGCCGATTTCCGAGTTTGGCCCGAGCGGGTCGCCGGAAGCAGCCCGGCGCCTGTTCGTTGCAGCGCCAGCCGTGTTGTCTTTCCTCATGTCGTCATTTCGCCCTTTGTTCCCAGTACCCTGCCGCCCTTCAATACGCGACGCAAAGCAGCCGGCCCCCTCGTCTGGTTGCCCGTCCCGATCTCAAACGCCTTCCGCTTACATTAGTTCCAACCCCTCGGAACTTTTTCGGAAAGCCGGCGTTTATGCTTTCAGGGTTTATTCTCGGGGCTTGTCATTAGCTTGGCCTGCAATCTATGCAATTACGTCAGAGGGAGACGTCTATCATGAGCCTATCCGCAACCATCGCTCCACACCTGCCGTTCCTGCGCCGCTTTTCGCGGGCCGTCTCCGGATCGCAGGAGAGTGGTGACGCGCTGGTCGCCGCGATGCTCGAGGCCATCATCGCCGACGTCGACATCTTTCCAAACGCGTCGAATGACCGCATCGCGCTCTACAAGGTCTTCGCCAGGCTATTCACCTCGGTCGCCATCCGCGTTCCGCAGGAACACCCGCAGTCGGCGTGGGAACAGCGCGCCGCCGCCAATCTGAACGCGATCTCACCCCGCCCCCGCCAGGCCTTCCTGCTGGTCGCCGTCGAAGGTTTCAGCGAAGACGAGGCGGCGGAGATCCTCGACGTCGACGATCAGGAGTTCTCCGAGCTTCTTGCCGAGGCCAGCAACGAGATTTCCCGCCAGGTGGCAACCGATGTGCTGATCATCGAGGACGAGCCGCTGATCGCCATGGACATCGAGCAAATGGTCGAGAGCCTGGGGCATCGCGTTGTCGGAACGGCGCGTACCCATGCCGAGGCGGTGGCGATGTTCGCCAAGACGCGGCCGAAGATGGTGCTGGCCGACATCCAGCTTGCCGACGGCAGCTCGGGCATCGAAGCGGTCAACGAGATCCTGTCGACCACCCCGGTGCCGGTGATCTTCATCACCGCTTTTCCCGAGCGCCTGCTGACCGGCGAGCGGCCGGAGCCGGCCTTCCTCGTCACCAAGCCGTTCAATCCGGAGATGGTCAAGGCCCTGATCAGCCAGGCGCTGTTCTTCGATCGGCACGCGAAAGCCGCTGCATAGGCCGGGCAGCCCGGCCCTGAGCGGCCCTTTCCACAGTTCCTCCGATCGCCCGTTTTCCACAGATGAGTAACGCTGGCCGCTTGCGGCCGGCACACGCTCTTGCAACTCACCTGCGCATGACGATCCAATTCGAGCGGGAAAGCTTTCCGGGGCTCGTCTTTTTCGGGAAATGCTGGAACAAACGGCAGCGAAAGACGTTTTTGGCATACTATTTGAAGGAGATGGACCATGCTTTACTGGGCCCTCGTATTTCTCGTCGTCGCGATCATTGCAGGCGCTCTTGGCTTCGGCGGCATTGCCGGCACCTCGGCTGGTATAGCGCAGATCTTGTTTTTCATCTTTCTCGCTTTCCTGATCATTTCGCTTATTGCGGGCTTGTTCAAACGCGCGTCGTGAACTGCGATCGAACACTGGGAGCCGCACCCCTCAAGCGGTTTCCAGCTACCGCCGGGCGGTGTCCTTAGCAGGACGTCGCTCGGCGGACTCTTTTTGGAACCCAATTTTCCGTCAGCCGTTCAGCCTGCATTGGGCGGGTGAAGTGACCGATGCAATCCAGAGCCGGAGACATGAAATTCAGCGGACGGAGTGATGAGATCATCGCTTTGCAGTCCGCTGAGAGTGGAATGCAGGTTGGCCGGGCCCTTCTCCATGCACTGCACAACGCCGGTATTTCGGTTCTCTATCAGGATCGCGAGATGAAAACCGTCTGGGCCCGCAACATGCGCCCGCCCTGGATTGCCGACACGGGGATTTCCGGCACGGGGGTTTCCGACACGGGGGGTTCCGACACGGGCGACGGCAACGGCATCCTGCCGCTTGCGCAGGCGGAGCGCATCGGCGCGGCCAAACGCAAGGTCGTTGCATCCGGCAATCCGGAACATCTTGAGTTCAGCGTTCCGGCCGACGATGGCGTCCGCTGGTTCCAAATATGGGTAGACGCGGATCATGACGACGGCGGTGCCGTGCAGGGCGTCGTCACCACCATGGTCGAAACGACCGAGCAGAAACGTCGCGAGCAAACCCTGAAGACGCTGCTGCGCGAGGTTAGCCACCGTTCGAAGAACCTTTTGGCGATCATCCAGAGCATCGCCACCCAGACCAGCCGTTATTCGGACACGCTCAGTGATTTCCTGACGCGCTTTCGCGGCCGGCTGCAGTCGCTTGCCTCATCCCAGGACCTGGTGACCTCGTCCAACTGGCGGGGAGCGGCACTGCGCGAACTGGTGTCCGGCCAGGTCGGCCGCTATGGCGCCGACCCTGTGCGCAGCCTGCGTTTTCGCGGTGCAAACCCATACCTCAATCCCAATGCGGCCCTGCATATCGGCTTGGCCATGCACGAGCTTGCCGTCAATTCTGTCAGCTACGGCGCTCTGTCGCGAGCCGACGGCTTCGTCGAGGTGACGGCCGATCTGACGGCCGCTGCCGCTGGCGAGACCGCGCTGTCGCTGACATGGGCCGAGGCCATCGGAGCCAATGACAATCAGCCCAGCGAGAAGCGCTTTGGCAGCGTCGCGCTCGAGCGCGTCGTGCCTGCGTCGTTGAACGGCACGGCGAAACTTGAAATCAGCGGGGATCGTCTCGAGTACCATCTCGTCGTTCCTCGCAGCAATTTCGAGACGGATTGAACGGGCAACAGCCGAGCCCAAGAGAGGTGGCCGAGGGGGTTGGGGCCAAGAGGGGTGGGGATTGATACCAGCCGCGCCGGCTTTAACCATCTGTTCACCATAAGGTTCGATGCTGTTTTTCTCAGGCACCACTCCGCACGACGTTTTCGATCGCAGTTTGCTGCGCAGTACGGGAGAAATGGCTTTGACGGTTGCCGACATCAACAGGCTGGAACAGGCCGCACGCGTTTCGATGAGCGGGTTTCAGGATCTCGAAGCATCCGCAATGCGGTCGCCCCGTGCTTCTCTGCCGATTCCCGGCCTCGCCGCAATCGGGCTGGCTGCAGTGGTCGTCCTGGCCGCCGCGTTCCAGTTGGTCTAATGCATGTCACGCGAAAAGCATGCCCTCAGGCTTGAACCGAGGGTGTGCAGCGTTTTGCGATAATAATTTCAAGCAAAGCGTCGGACGCAAAGTGGCCGGCATCGCAGGAACTTTGGCGGATGTGGCCCGTTCTATGGCGGGAGGACCGACGCCATGGAACATATCGCTGCCGTGCTGCTGGTCATCGGCTGTTCGAACACGATGACCGAGTGCCGCGAACTGCCCGTATCGGTGAGCGTTTTCGAAACCGCTCAGGAGTGCACCGCGGCGCGTCCGTTTGCCATGGGCGATGTGCAGGGTCAGGCTCCGCGCATCATTGCCAAATGCCTTTCCGTCGATCCGACACTTGAGGATGACTACGACCGGATCGTCTGGAACGTACGCCCGGACGGCACCCTCGACGCTTCCGTGGAGATTTCCGACCTCGAGCTTGCCTCGAGCGGCGCGCGCCCCGAAAAAGATTCTCTTAGCCAACAATGAAATCGAGCAGGGCAAAACACTTTTTCGCGTGATAAATGACGGGCGGAGCTACAAGTGAGGACAAAGGCGAGGAGTGACCCTATGCGGAAGATGATTATTGCCATGGTTGCCGCAATCGCGGTCAGCGGTTGCAGCACCACCGAACAGGATGTCGGCGTCGGCGCCGGTGTCGGCGCTCTGGCCGGCGGCCTGATTGACGGCGGCAAGGGTGCGCTGGTGGGCGCAGCTATCGGTGCCGGTACCGGCCTGCTGGTGCGCAACCTGCGCAATGGCTATTGCCAGTACCGCGACAACCGTGGACGTCTGTTTACGGCGCGCTGCTGATCCGTTTCAAACGCAAGAGGCATTGGAAGCGGAGACCGGACGAGCCGGTCTCTGTTTACTTGGGTGCTTCATTTGGGGCGCTTTATTCGGGCGCTTTCGAAAACGGCCGGTTTGCGGCAGCGTTTCAGTCCGACAGCGGGATCCTGATTTCCACGCTTAGCCCGCTATCGTGAAAATCGCGATTAATCGTACCGCGCAATTCGCGCGTCACGTTCAGATCGATCAGCTTGGTGCCAAAACCTGTTTTGACCGGTGGTTCGAGCTTCTTCTTGCCGGCTTCGCGCCAATTGAGAACCAGCGTTCGGTCGCTCCTGTGGCCTTCGACCGACCAGTCGACCTTGAGCGACCAGTCGCCGTTCCTGGTAATGGCCGAATTGCCGGTTTCGCCATATTTTAGCGCGTTCGTCGCCAGTTCGTGAAAGGTCAGGCCGAGCGCTTGCGTCGTCGTCTCGTCGAGCAACACCTCTGGCCCCGACAATATCCCGTCGGGAAGCTCCTTGCCGAACACCTGGCCAAGCTCGATGCGCAAGAGATCGCCAAGATCGGCCTTCTGCCAGCGCGAGCGCGTCAGCATGTCCTGAGAAGCCGCCATCGCTTGCAGCCGGGCCGAAAAAGAAGACGAGAACTCGTGGACGTCGGTGGCATGCGATGCCGTCTGGCGCGCGATCGCCAGCACCCGCGTGATCGAGTTCTTGATGCGGTGCTTCATCTCCTGCAGCATCAGGTCTTTTTCGAGCAGGCTCTTTTCCGTCGTCTCATGAAGCAGCGAGACCGCGTCATAGGCCCGCTCCTGATAGCGGGCCACCAGCGCGATGGTGCCCGCGAGCAGCAGCCCGAACAGGCCGAGCATCACCGGAATGGCGCGCGAGGACGGTTGCGAGAAGGCGCTTGTCGGCCTGAACAGGACGGTCCATGGACGTCCGGCGATGGTGAGTTCGCGAGAAACCAGCAACCTGTCGCCGAAGCCCGACGCCGGCGGCGTTTCCGACTGGAACAAAAGATGGTCGGCATCCACCTTGCCGTCATAGATTTCGATGTTGACCGGCAGCAGCGGCGTCCGGCTGAGCGCGGTCTGGAACAGGTCGCGGGCGCGGAACGCCGCATAAAGCAAGCCTGTTGTCGAGGATCTGGACGCATCGATGCCGTCCCCCGCGGTTTCGATGTTGAGCCGCACGAAGACCAGGAAGCCGGTGAAGGTCTGCGCAGCACCTGTTTCCTGGCCTAGCTGCACGCGCCCGCTCGCGTGCTGCTGGTTGTCGGCCATCGCCCTTTCGATCGCGTCGCGCCGCACCGGTTCGGTGAACATGTCGTAGCCGATGCCGGATTGATTGGAAGGGTCCAGCGGCTCGAACAGCGTGATGGGCGCACGCCATGGCAGCGTCGTCGTGGCCGGATAGATCGCATCGCTGACGCCATAGTCGTGCAGGATAGCACGCTCGACCGCTGCCTCGTCGCCGGCTCTCACCAGCCGGAGAAAGCCGATGCCGCGCAGGCCGGCGAAATTGTCGTTGATACCCAGCGCATCGAAGAACGCCTTGAACTCGCCCCGCGAAATGTCACCATTGCGAGCCTCGAACAGCGCATGTGTCGATCGCAGCAGTGACAGATGCAGGTCGATGCGGCTATCGATCCGGTTGAGGGCGTCGTCCGCCGTCGCCTCGAATTTGATGCGCGCCGCTTCCTGGGTGGCGAAATAGGCGAATCCCGCCATTGTCAGGCTGATCAGCGCGACGGCAATGAACGCGACGATCGGGAAGAACTTCTTCAAATTGCTGCTGCGACCCATGGTTTCCCATCTTATGGGCAAGTCCCCGTGGCAACACAATGGCGCGGCCAAACCATCATGACGGCTGGCATATCACATGACAGGTATTTGACGCTTCAGGCGGCGATCTTCAGCGCGCCTGGTCCCGGAACGCGCCGGGCGGGCACTTGCCCAGAATGATCATGCCGAGCACCTCGTCCTGGGTGACGTCGCTGGTGCGCGCCGTTCCAACGACCCGGCCATTCTTCATGACGCAGACGCGGTCGGCAAGCTCGAACACATCGTGGATGTCATGGCTGATCAGGAAGATGCCGATGCCGTCGGCCTTGAGCTGCATGACCAGTTCGCCGACCTGCGCCGTTTCCTGCGGTCCCAGTGCCGCCGTCGGCTCATCCATGATCAGGATGCGGGCGTTGAACAGGATGGCGCGCGCGATCGCCACCGACTGCCGCTGGCCGCCCGAAAGCTTGACCACCGGCTCCTTGAATCGCTGGAAGCGGGGATTGAGCCTGCCCATCACCTTGCGCGCCTCGGCCTCCATGGCGCCATCGTCGAGCGTGCCCCAGCCGGTCATCAGCTCGCGGCCGAGGAACAGGTTGGCGGCGGCGTCGACATTGTCGGCGAGCGCCAGCGTCTGGTAGATCGTCTCGATGCCGTATTTCTTGGCGTCGCGCGGATTGGCGATCGAAGCCTCCTCGCCATTGACGAAGATTTGGCCCGAATCGCGCTTGTAGGCGCCGGACAGGATCTTGATCAGCGTCGACTTTCCCGCACCGTTGTGGCCGAGCAGCGCCACGACCTCGCCCGGGAAAAGGTCGATCGACGCATCGTCGACGGCGCGAATGCCGCCGAAGGCAATCGAGATGTTGCGCATGTCGATCAGTGGCGTGGGAGCAGTCGTGTCAGCCATGATCGTTCCTTTCCATGGTTTTGCCGAGCATGATGCTGGACCGAAACGGATGTCCACTTTTCGCTGACGCGGACCTTCGGCTCGGGATCATGCTCAGACCCGCTTGCGGTAGACTGTGTCGAGCCAGACGGCGACGACCAGCACGGCGCCGACGACGACGCTCTGAAGCGGCGAATCGATGCCGAGCAACACCATGCCGGACTGCAGCGACTGCATCAGAAGCGCGCCCAGCATGGCGCCGAGCACAGTGCCGGAGCCGCCGGCCAGCGACGTGCCGCCGATGACGGCTGCTGCGATCACCAAGAGTTCGTCCAGCGTGCCCAGCGCATTGGTCGCCGCATTGAGGCGGGCCGAAGCAATTGCCGCGCTGATCGCGGCCAGAACGCCCATGATCATGAACACTTTCATGGTCACCCAGCGCGTGTTGATGCCGGCGAGTTCCGCCGCTTCCGGGTTGCCGCCGATGGCAAAGACGTAGCGGCCGAAACGGGTGCGCCGGGTGATGAAGGTCATGACAATGCCGACTGCGACCGCGATCAGCACCGGTATGGCGATGCCATGGGCGATGAACAGCCCGCCTTCGGGGATGGTGATGCCGTTCCGCTGGGCGTATTGGCGAACGATGCCGATCGGCCAGGGGTAGGAATTGGCGATCCAGACGGCGCCGAGGATGGCGGCGCAGGCGACAACACCAAGCAGGCTCTCCGCCCAGACCGGGCGCAACGGAAACTTGAAGCGCTTGCGCTGCGACCGGCCGTTGAGCAGCATCAAGGCGACGGCCACACAGGCGAGAATGCCGACGATCCAGCTCGCGGTCGCCCCGATCGAGCCACGCGGCCCGCCACCCATGAGCTGGAACGTGGCATCGAGCGGCGCGACGGTGCGCCCGCTCGTCATCAGCCACGCCATGCCGCGCCAGATCAGCAGGCCGCCCAGCGTCACGATGAAGGCCGGAACCTCGAGATAGGCGATGATGAAGCCCTGAAGCGCGCCGATCATGAGGCCGAGCGCCACGCCGGCAGCCAGTGCGATGACCCATATCCAAGGATTTCCAAGCTGGAATCCCATGACGCGGATGAGGAATTCTGCCTGCGCAACGCCCATCACCATGCCGATCACGCCTTCGACGGAGCCGACCGAAAGATCGATGTTGCGCATCACGATGACCAGCACCATGCCGGTCGCCATGATCGCGACCGAGGAAGTCTGCACCGACAGGTTCCAGAGATTGCGCGGCGTGAGGAAAAGCCCGCCCGACAGGATGTGGATCCCAACCCAGATGATCAGCAGCGCGCCGACCATGCCGAGCATGCGTATGTCGAGCTCGGTTGCCTTGAGGAAGCGGCCGAAGGGGCTGAGCTCGGATTCACGCGCCCGATCGGCAACCGGCGTGTTGGAAGTCGTGTCGGTCATGATGTCCTCCCACCGTTGCCGTCTGCCGCGGATGCCGGAAGCAGCCTAGAAATTACCCGCGAGACGCGGAAAAACAACTCTTTTGAAAAAAACGCCGCGGCGTGAAGCCGCGGCGTTTCAGGTTTTTTGGCGAAGGCGGATCAGTTGCAGACCGGGACGGTGCCCGCCGCTACGCCGGCGCAGACCTCTTCCTGCTTGATCCAGCCGGCGTCGATGACGACGTTGAGATTGTCCCTGGTGATGGCAATCGGCGTCAGGAACAGCGACTTGACGACATTGCCGCCCGGCGTGGTGAAATCCTTGACGCCGGCAATGTCTGTCATCGGCTTGCCGTCGGCCAGCTGCGAGGCGATCTCGGCGGCGTTCTTGCCGAGCTCGCGCGCGTCTTTCCACACCGATACGGTCTGTGTGCCGAGCGCGATACGGTTCAGCGCGGCATGGTCGCCGTCCTGGCCCGAAACCGGGACGGATCCGGCCAGGCCTTGCGCCGTCAGCGCCGCGACGACGCCACCGGCGGTGCCGTCATTGGCGGCAACCACCGCATCGACCTTGTTGTCGTTGGCGGTCAGGAACTGTTCCATGTTCTTCTGGGCGTTGGCGGGAAGCCAGCCGTCCGTATAAGCCTCGCCGACATTCTTGATCTTGCCGCTGTCGATGGCATCCTTGAGCACTTCCATGGAGCCGGCGAACAGGAAATCAGCATTCGGGTCGGCGCCCGAGCCCTTGATGAAGACGTAATTGCCTTCCGGCGCCACCTTGAACACTTCGCGGGCCTGCATGCGGCCGACTTCCTGGTTGTCGAAGGTCAGATAGAACACGTCCTTGTTCTCGATCAGCCGGTCATAGCCGACGACCGGAATGCCTTCGTCCAGCGCCTTCTGCACCGCCGGACCGATGGCCGAGGCATCCTGCGCAAGGATGATCAGCGCGTTGGCGCCCTGCGAGATCAGGCTTTCGACGTCGGTCAGCTGCTTGCCGGGATTGGACTGTGCGTCAGCGGAAATATATTTGTCGCCGGCGGCCTCGATCGCCGCCTTCATGGCGGCTTCGTCGGTCTTCCAACGCTCTTCCTGGAAGTTCGACCACGAAACGCCAATGACCTTGTCCTTGGCCTGCGCGGCCGACGCGAGCGTCAGCGACATGGCGACCCCCGCCAGAATGGCGGCTGCGAATCTCTTCATGATATTCCTCCCTGCGCCGCGTAGGGCGCGACCAACTGGCCCGAAGGCCGGCACAAAGGCTCCTATTTTTTCGAGCCTCGAAAAAATACTGGTCCAACGCCGAAGCACTGTCAACACCAATTCTGATGGATTTTGACGTCCTGTCGGGCTTTTTTCGAGGCTCGGAATAAATAATGACAGCCCCCTCCGCTTCTGCCAGTATTTGTCGGACATTACCGACGGCTTCCGATTCATGAGCGGCCGCGGCGATGAGGAGGAAACAAAAAATGTCGGTGGGAATCCGTCATGACGATCTGCGCCGGCGCAACCGGGCGATGGTGATTTCGGCCGTGCGCCGGGCAGGCCAGCCGTCGCGGACCGAGATCGCCGCGACCACCGGCCTCAGCCATTCGACCATATCGGCGATCTCTGCCGACCTGATCCAGGAAGGCATCCTGGCCGAGAGCAAGGCGAGCGAGACGGTTTCGCTGAAACGCGGCCGGCCGCAGGTCGGCCTCAGCCTCAATCCGCAAGCCGCTGCGGTGTTGGCCGTCGTGTTGTCGCTGAATTTCCTGTCGGTCGCCGTCATCGATTATGCCGGACAAGTGGTCGCCGAGGAACAGCGCCGGCTGGACACGCTGACCATGTCGCGTGACGCGCTGATCGGCGAATGTGTCGCCATCGTCCGGCGCCGGCTCGAAGATCCCGACCTCGATGTCCAAAGTGTCGCCCGCATCGCGCTGGCGATCCAGGGCATCACCGATTCCCACGCGCGCGCCATGTTGTGGTCGCCGATCACGCCGCAGACGAACATCGCCTTCGCCGACATTCTGGAACGCGAGTTCGGCATCCCGGCCATCATGGAGAACGACTGCAACATGATGGCCGTGGCGCTGCGCTGGCGCCACCCGGATCGCTACCGCGACGATTTCATCGCCATCCTGCTCTCGCACGGCATCGGTATGGGGCTGGTGCTGAAGGGCGAGCTGTTCACCGGCACCCACTCCTCAGGCGGCGAATTCGGCCACATGATCCATCGGCCGGGCGGCGCGCTTTGCCGCTGCGGGCGGCGCGGCTGCGTCGAGGCTTATGCCGGCAACTACGCCATCTGGCGCAATGCAAGGCAATTGAGCGACAACGCCGAGCCGGTCGCCGATGTCAGCGACGCCGAGATGCGGGCCTTGGCGGCCCGGGCGCGCGAGATGGACGGACCGGAGCGCGAAGCCTACCGCAAGGCCGGCGAGGCGCTCGGCTTCGGGCTCGGCAGCCTGTTTGCGCTGATCGATCCGGCGCCGGTGGCCATGGTCGGCGCCAGCGCTGCCGCCTTCGACCTGATCGAGCCGGCCCTGCGCGAGGCCATCGCCCAGACCGCCGGCGGCCAGCATTCGGGTTCGATTTCCTTCGACACCGAGCCGAACGAGTTGCCGCTGATCCGCGAAGGCTGTGCCATGCGGGCGCTAAGCTTCGTCGACCAGGAGATTTTCGCGCCGAGCATCCAGGCACGAGCCGGCTCGGTCGGAAAGAACGTGGCTTGAAGGATTCCCGGGTCGCGACTTGGGGTGTGTTGAGATTCAGGTCAGGCCGAGTCGAGAATGGTGGGTTCCGAGAACCGGAGCGGAGCGTACTTTTGGGTACGTGAGCCCGCGCATGACCCCGAAATCGAGATCGATTTCGGAAAGGTCGTGCGCAAAATCAAAGTTCTACAGCGTCCTTTGCGTGCCCAACAGGGCGCGCGGCGCTGTAGGTAAGCGCGGTATCAGCCGTTCGCAGGCCGGCATCACCTGAATATCAGCACATCCCTAGCTAGTCTTCCCTGATCGCATAGCCGGCGCCGCGGATGGTTCGGATGACATCGGGCATGCGACCATTGTTGACCGCCTTGCGCAACCGGCCGACATGGACGTCCACCGTGCGCTCGTCGATGTAGATCGTCTCGCCCCAGACATTGTCGAGCAACTGACTGCGCGAGAAGACCCGGCCCGGGTGGCGCATCATGAATTCGAGCAGCCGGAATTCGGTCGGCCCGAGCCGGATCTCGCTCTTCTTGCGATAGACCCGGTGCGATTCACGATCGAGCATGATGTCGCCGACCTTGAGCACGCTGGACAGCACTTCCGGCTTGGCGCGGCGCAGCAGCGCCTTGACCCTGGCCATGAATTCCGGTGTCGAGAACGGCTTGACCAGATAGTCGTCGGCTCCGGTCGAAAGGCCGCGCACCCGGTCGCTCTCCTCGCCGCGCGCGGTCAGCATGATGATCGGCAGCCGCTCGGTTTCGGGGCGCACCCGAAGCCGCCGGCAAAGCTCGATGCCGGAAACCGCCGGCACCATCCAGTCGAGCACCAAAAGATCGGGCACGTTTTCCTGCAGCCGGATTTCGGCCTCGTCGCCGCGCGTCACCACCTCGACCTGATAGCCTTCGGATTCCAGATTATAACGGAGGAGGACGCCCAGCGGCTCTTCATCCTCCACCACCATGATGCGCGGCGCGATCATCGGCCGGTCACTCCTGTCATGTCGCCGGCGCCGACATCGTCGTTTCGTCGAGCTTCGGGCGATCCGCCGGCAATTGCTGCCCGGTCACGACAAAGTAGGCGTTTTCGGCGATGTTGGTGACGTGATCGCCGATACGCTCGAGATTCTTGGCGCAGAACAGAAGGTGCGTGCAGGCGGTGATGTTGCGCGGATCCTCCATCATGTAGGTCAGGAGCTCGCGAAAAACCGCCGTGTATTTCACGTCGATCTTCTGGTCGTCGGCGCGCAGTTCCTTCAACGCGCCGGCATCGCGCGACACATAGTGCTCGACCACGCCGCGCAGCTGCACAAGAACGAGATCCGCCATCGCATCGATACCGTGCGACAGATTCCGCGGCGTCGCGCTCTGCCCGACTGCGCTGACCCGCTTGGCTATGTTCTTGGCCAGATCGCCGATGCGCTCGAGATCGCCAGCCATGCGGATTGCGCCAACCACGGCGCGCAGATCCTGCGCCATCGGCTGCCGCTTGGCGATCAGCGTGATGGCGCTGTCATCGAGTTCGCGCTGCCGCGCATCCATGATGGCGTCGTCCGAGACGACGCGCTGCGCCATCGCATTGTCCGACGCAAGCAGCGCGCGGATCGAGGCCGCTACCATTGCGGCGGCGAGCTCGTCCATGTCGCGGATCAGCCGGTCGATGTGCTCCAGTTCCTCGTCGAAAGATGCGACGGTGTGTTCACCCATGGTGCTGTCCTCGTGTTCGAAATTCGCCGGACCGCTCAGCCGAACCGGCCGGTGATGTAGTCCTGGGTGCGCTTGTCGTCGGGGTTGGTGAACATCTTGTCGGTCGCGCCCTCCTCGACCAGATAGCCGAGATGGAACATCGCCGTGCGTTGCGACACGCGCGCCGCCTGCTGCATCGAATGGGTGACGATGACGATCGTATAGTTCTGGCGCAGTTCGTCGATCAGTTCCTCGACGCGGGCGGTGGCGATCGGATCGAGCGCCGAACAGGGCTCGTCCATCAGGATCACTTCCGGCGACACGGCGATGGCGCGCGCGATGCACAGGCGCTGCTGCTGTCCGCCGGACAGGCCAGTACCCGACTCGAGTAGGCGATCCTTGACCTCGTTGAACAGGCCGGCCTTCTTCAGGCTCGATTCGACGATGCCGTCCAACTCGGCCTTGGTCCTGGCCAGGCCGTGAATGCGCGGACCGTAGGCGACGTTTTCGTAGATCGACTTCGGAAACGGGTTCGGCTTCTGGAATACCATGCCGACGCGAGCTCGCAACTCGACGACATCGATTTTCGGATCGTAGACGTCCTCGCCGTCGAGCGTGATCTTGCCGCTCACCCGCGCGATATCGATGGTGTCGTTCATTCGGTTCAGGCAACGCAGGAACGTCGACTTGCCACAGCCCGATGGCCCGATCAACGCCGTCACCTGATGCTCGCGGACATCGAGATCGACGTCGAACAGAGCTCGCTTCTCGCCGTAGTGAACGGAGACCTTTTCGCCCTTCATCTTGATCGAAGGGGCGTTGGTTGCGCTGCTCAGTTTCTGCTCGACGCCGGCTTCCGTCATGATGTTCATATCCTCTACTCCTTACCAGCGCCGCTCGAAGCGCCTGCGCAGTATCACCGCGATGGCATTCATGATGACCAAAAACACCAGCAAAATCAAAATCGCCGCCGAAGTCTTCTGCTGGAACCCCGCTTCCGGGAAATCCGCCCACATGAAAATCTGCACCGGCAGGATCGTCGCGGGATCGGTGAAGCCGCCGGGAATGTCGACGATGAAGGCGACCATGCCGATCATCAGCAACGGCGCGGTTTCGCCGAGCGCATGCGCCATTCCGAGGATGGTGCCGGTCATGATGCCCGGCATCGCCAGTGGCAGGACGTGATGGAATACGGTCTGGACCTTGGACGCTCCGATGCCAAGCGCCGCCTCGCGGATCGAAGGCGGCACGGCGCGCAGCGAAGCGCGCGAGGCGATAATGATGATCGGCAGGGTCATCAGCGCCAGCACCATGCCGCCGACCACCGGGGCTGAGCGCGGCATGCCGAAGAAATTCAGGAATACGGCAAGTCCAAGCAGGCCGAAGACGATCGAAGGCACCGCCGCCAGATTGTTGATATTGACTTCGATCATCGTCGTCAGCCGGTTCTTGGGCGCAAATTCCTCAAGATAGATCGCCGCTGAAACGCCGATCGGGAAGGCGATGGCGAGGGTTACGATCATGGTCAGGAACGATCCGACGACCGCGCCCCAGACACCGGCCAATTCCGGCTCGCGGCTTGCGCCGGTGAAGAAGAAGATCGAGTTGAACCGGCTTTCGATCAGGCCGGCGCTCTTCAGCGTGTCGAGCCAGACGATCACCTTGTCCGAAATCTTTCGCGATGCTTCCGGCGTCTCGATGACGCGCAGGAATGCCTGGCCGCTCGCGGCGGGCGCCGTGCTGTCCAGCGCCTCGATCACCGTGCCTTTTGCGATCACCGTGCCGTTGGCCGCAGGCGACAGCGAGGTCAGCTTGACCGTGCCGCCATTGAACGCGACCAGCAGCGACGACGCGCCGCTCGTCAGCGTAAACATGCCGTTTTCGCCCTCGGTCGCACCATGGCCGCGCGCCAGCGCCAGCATGGCATCGTCGCCGAAGGTCAGATCGATGTCGCCGCTGGTTCCCGAAGGCGCGACGCTTGTCGAAATCGCTTCGTCCGAACCGACGTCGGCAAGCAAACCCTTGAGATAGAGGTCGGCAAAATCGTCAAGTGGAACCGCATAGTCCACCGTTCCTCCGAGCATCCCCGGATCAGCCGCAATATCCTTGCGCAGGAACACGCCTGTGCCGGTGGAAATCAGCCCGCGCAGCAGGCGCTTGTCCTGGCGGCTCGTCACATCCGGAAATTTTGCCGTAAGCGCTTCCTGAGCGATGGCGTCGTAGTTCACCTCATCGAGTTTCGCCGGGTCGACCTTGGCCGCTGAAAGATCGATCGGCAGCGTCACGTAGTTCTGCCGCAGCGCCGGAATCGCCTGCGTGACGATCGTCGACAGGAGCAGCACAAGGAACAAGCCGGCCAACGCGACAGCTGCGGCGCCGAGCCATTTGAACCATTTTTCCGTGCGGTAGCGGCCCTTCAGCCGCGCCTTCGCGGCATCGTCGGTATGAATGCTGACCGGCCGTCCGACGGCGCCGAATGACGAGATCGCATCAGTCATATTGCTCTCGGTATTTCTGGACGACGCGCAAAGCGACGATGTTGAGGGTAAGCGTGATGCAGAACAGCACCAGGCCGAGTGCGAAGGCTGCAAGCGTCTTGGCGCTGTCGAACTCCTGGTCGCCCACCAGCAGCGTCACGATCTGCACGGTCACGGTGGTGACCGCTTCGAGCGGATTTGCCGTGAGGTTTGCCGCCAGCCCCGCCGCCATGACCACGATCATCGTTTCGCCGATTGCGCGGCTGACGGCAAGCAGCATCGCCGAAACGATGCCCGGAAGGGCAGCGGGAAGGACCACCTTGCGGATGGTTTCCGACTTGGTCGCGCCGAGGCCGGCAGAACCGTCTCTCAGGGATTGCGGAACGGCGTTGATCACATCGTCGGAAAGCGAGGAAACGAAGGGAATGATCATGATACCCATGACCACGCCTGCGGCGAGCGCGGATTCAGACGCGACGTTGAGGCCCAGGCTTTCGCCGATACCGCGGAAGTAGGGCGCAACCGTCAGCGCGGCGAAGAAGCCGTAGACGACGGTCGGAATGCCGGCGAGGATTTCCAGAACCGGCTTTGCGACCGCGCGGACGCTTTTGGAGGCGTAATCCGAAAGGTAGATCGCCGCCATCAGCCCGATAGGCGCAGCCACAAGCATGGCGATGAAGGTGATGAGCAACGTGCCGGCAAAGAGCGGCACCATGCCAAAAATGTCCTCGTTGACCGCCCCGGCCTCCGCTCCCGCGCCGGTGAAGGCGCTCTGCGGCGACCAATGCGTGCCGAACAGGAACTTGTAGAACGGCACCTGTTGGAAGAACCGCAGCGACTCGAAGATAAGCGACAGGACGATGCCGATCGTCGTCAGGATCGCGACCACCGAACAGGCGATCAAGAATGCGCGAAGAACGCGCTCGACCACGTGGCGCGCCCGGTAGGCCTGTGCGATGCGTGAATAGGCCCAGTAAAATCCGGACGCGGAAAGCACGAGTGCGACGGTCCAGATGATCCAGGTGCTGGTCGCATGGACCGATTTGTAGAGGGCGGCGGCCGCCTCTTTCGTGGGGTCGGCGAAGCCGACAAGCCCGCCAAAGGCCATCGCGCGAGCGTCGCGGATGAAAGCTTCGACCTGCGGGACGCCCATTCCCGACAACTCGGAGGCGAAGCGGTCGGCAATGATCGACGATTCAATTCCCGGCGTCACCAGCGACCACAACACGATCGCAAGCAGCGCGGGACCGGCAGCAAAAAGCGCCAGAAACATGCCATGCTGGCCAGGCAGCGAATGCAATCGCGCAACGTCGCCATTGACACTGGCAATGGCGCGGGTCCGGCCTATCCAATAGGCCGCTGCGGCCAGAACCAACAGAAGAACAACGAGATAACCGACCATGATTCGGGACGTCCCCTCGACCGCCGGTCATTCACCGGCTCAAAGCACGGGACCTATGGTCCCGCGCTTTGTGCTTTAGGATATGAGGGGTCAGAGCGGTAGGCTCGGACCCCGAAACATCAGGAGCCCATGCCCTTCAGGGCCTTGGCGTTTTCGGCCGACTTGGCGCGCTCGGCGTCCGGCAGCGGGATCAGGCCCTTGTCGGCCAGATAACCATCAGGACCCCATGCAGCATCCGAGGTGTACTCGGCGATGAACTCCTGCATGCCGGGGATGACGCCGACATGCTCTTTTTTGGCATAGACAAAGAGCGAGCGGGAAACGCCGTAATCGCCGGATGCGATGTTCTCGAAAGTCGGCTCGACGCCGTCGACCTTGTGGCCCTGCAGCTTGTCGGCGTTCTGGTCAAGGAACGAGAAGCCAAAGACGCCGAAGGCATTGGGGTTGGCTTCCAGCTTCTGGACGATCAGATTGTCGTTTTCGCCGGCCTCGACAAAAGCGCCGTCTTCGCGGATCTCGCCGCAGCCCTTTTCATTAGCCGCCTTCACTTCTTCCTGGCAGGCCGCATCCATGACGAGTTCGACGAACGCATCGCGCGTGCCGGATGTCGGCGGCGGGCCAAGCACCTCGATCTTTGTCGCGGGAAGCGATGCATCGACATCCGACCAGTTCTTGTAGGGGTTGGGGACGACCTTGCCGTCGACAGCGACGTTCTTGGCGAGCGCCTTGAAAACCTGTTCCTTGGTCAGATCGACGACAGTCCCTGCCTTCGAGTTGGCCAGTACGATGCCGTCGAAGCCGACCTTGATTTCGACCGGCGTCACGCCGTTTGCCTTGCAGGTTTTAAGCTCGCTATCCTTGATGGCGCGCGAGGCATTGGTGAAGTCGGCGGTATTTTCGCCGACGCCCTGGCAAAACAGCTTCATGCCGCCGCCGGTGCCAGTCGACTCGACGACCGGGGTCTTGATCTTTCCGCTCTGGCCGAGTTTTTCAGCGACAGCCGTCGTGAAGGGGAACACTGTGGACGAACCAACGATTTGAATCTGGTCGCGCGCGGCGGCATAACCAGCCGACGCGGCGAGCGCAAGCGCCGCGGCCGACGCCGTAAGGAGGAATTTCTTCATGTGGCCTGCTCCTGTTCGGAAAAATGGTCTCTCGGCGCCATTCCTTCGGCGCCCGCTGAGGCCATAGCCCCCGATTATTACAGTCACATGACAGTTTGATGTCAGCCCGGTAACCGCCGCACAGCCCTGTCAAAAGGAAGGGCCGCGGGTCTCGCCGGTACAGCCGTAGTTTGCCGCTGGAATCAGCAGCTTGCGCGAATTGCGGCCGGCATTTGCCTGGACGGGCGAACAATTGGCGCCGAAAAAGAAAATCCGGGCGGGAGCGCGTTGCATGCGGCCAAGGAGGTCATGGCCGTGCCATCGCCGAAGCAGGTCCGTTGGGGTAAATCTGACCCTGCTTCTTGCCGGCGGTCGCTGCTCCCGCCCGTAACTGGAGGAGCGGAACTCGAATGCGCTTATTGTTCCAACCGGACGCATGCTTTGGTATGGTGCGATCGCACCATAGTCTTGTCGCAACGCGTCGCCGAATCGGCTGGACCCGACAGGCTGATGTGGCTATCCCGCGCGTGGATTTCCCCGTCCGCGGACCTTTTCGAGCAAGACGCCGCCTGGGGCTAATGGGCTTAGGGCTGATGGGCTTGGGCAGGCAGTCGTCCATGCCCGCCCCCAATCGCGCCAAAGTCGCGCCAGGGACGCTGCGGCACTTTGATTTTTGCGCATGATCCCCAGCGAAATCGATTCCGATTCTCCGGGTCATGCGCTAGCCTTGCCCGCAGTGTATTCCGACGGTTGTCGGTAGAACCGAAGCCACGTTATAGATCCCGCAAGGGTGTTGCCGATGTTGCGACGGATCCTGCCTTTTTTCGTGTGCCCGATGCTGCTGCTAGGGGGCGGCTGCTCGCGCAGCTACGACGGCACCGTCGTCATTCCAAGGCCGCTCGATGTCCGGCGGTTCTGGGACCGGCCGCCGCAGCAGGCGCAAGCCGAACAGCCGCAGTTGCTGCAGACCGATGTCTTTCCTGCGGCGCCCGAAACGCCGGAAACAGCGGCGGCCCGCAAAATCGGCACCTCCGTGGCGCCGAGGAGGAAAATCGCCAGGACTGCCAAACAACCGCCGATGCCGTCATCCGAGCCGGCGAAACCGCTCACCTGCAGGAACGTCAGCCAACCCGGAAAACGGGTCCGCATGGTCTGCGAATAGCCAGCCGGCATTCAAGCGCTGGCAGCTAAAAGATGCGCCGCCTTGAAAACGTTGCTGCGCAGCTGCCGCAGCGGTTCGGTCAGACGCGCAGGCCGAGAGCATGAGCCGACCTGATGGGTTTCGGGCTGCCTGATCGGCGTTACCGCCAGCCGCGTTGAACCTTATCCGGCCTTCGACGTTAAACAGCCATTGCAGCGCCGCGCGTCGCTTTGGACGCACAAAGCATGCTGTGGCGTTTTGATTTGGCGCATGGTCCTTTCCGAGCCGAAGGCAGCGGAGCGGAGATCGATCCCGATCCCTGGTCAAAGGAGACCGAACACATGTCGATCCACTTCACTGTCTCGAACGTGACCAGAAATCTGTTTCACTTGCCCGGAAATCTGCTTCACTCGCCCAGAAGTCTGTTTCACTCGCTGAGAATGGACCATGAGCGCGCGCCGAGACCTCTCAGTCCTGAGCAAAGTCTTTTGCTGGAATGCTATCTGGTCGGTCAGATTCCGGAATCGGCCTGGAGCGACTACGTCTTCGAGACGCCGGAATTGGCACGCCATGTCAATGCGAGACGCGGGCAATACTGATATCTGGTGAACCGGTCCGATCGCTCGAGGTGACGCCAACAACGCTTGGCTGAATCGGCGGCCCGATCAGCGTGCCGCTGCGCTTGAAGCCGCGGCTTCCCGGGGACAATAGCCCGCGAGACAAAAAGGCCGGCACATGGCCGACCTTTCCTTCCACCTCGACCGCGCCAGTACATCCGTGGTCACGGGTTGGAGGTGAATTGCCGACCAGTAGATAGGGATTTGGTTAACGAATCCTTAACCGACGGGAACCGCTCGTCGACGCGTCGTGGCCAATCTGATTTGCGTCTTCGTGATCAGTGCAGAAAGTCGTCTTTAAATGCTGCACATATTATTAATCGTTGTACACCAACGTGTTAGCGTATGAGGCATATCGAAGACGCATGTCGCGCAAAAGCATGCCCTCGGGCCTGACCCGAGGCTGCGCAGCGTTTTTGCGATAACGACATGCATCAAAACAAGAACTTAAAGCGCGTCGCAATGGATCCGTTCAGCCGCAACGCGCTTAGCCTATTCTGGAAGTCGACTTATGGCCGTGCTTGGCGCTCTCCCTCCTGGCGTTCACTGTCGACCAATTCGCGAAGCAGATTGGCAAGGAGTGGTCGACTGCCTGTGCCGGGGGTTTCCGAAGCGTGACCGGAGTTACTGGATACAGGCGCTGACCCGTTTGTCGCAGCGGCCTCCCGTCGCCGAGTTCCCACAATACGGCTTGGCCTTGGAGAAGGCCGATCGGATCGTCGGCGTTGTGCTGACCCTTTATACCCGTTATCCCGGGCAGGAAGGCGACGAAGTCCGCTGCAACCTTTCAAGCTGGTCCGTCGATGCAGAATTCCGTCCCTATGGCGCCAAATTGGTCACGACGATTCTCAAGCGAAGGGACGTGACCTACACCAATATTTCGCCGGCGCCCGCAACATTGAAAGCCAACTGGGCGCTCGGTTTTCGGCCCTTCACCACCGGACAATTTGCCTTCTTGCCGGCTTTTAGTTCGGCGCAGCCGTCATGTCGCGTGCTTGAAGCTCGTCCCGATCTTGCGGAAATGGCGATGCTGTCCGACAGCGAGAGGTACATACTCTCGGAACACTCAGCACTTGGCTGCCGGTCATTGATTTGCATTTGCGACGGAGCAGCGTTTCCTTTCGTATTGATGCCGCGCCGGATATTGCGCGGTCTTATCCCATCCTATCAGATCGTCTATTGCCGCTCCCTCGCGGATTTGAGCCGGTGCGCCGGTGCCATCGGGCGCTTTCTCTTGCGAAGCGGCATCCTGCTTTGCGTCGTCGACGCCAGGGAGCCGATTGGAGGTCTGTTCGGGTGGTACCGCGCCAACAGCGGGCTGAAATATTTTAGGGGTCCCAGACCACCCTCGCTTGGAGATCTGTCGTTCACCGAGCTTGTAATGTTCGGTCCCTGAACGACAAGCGCAGCATCAGTCATGCCGCACCGCTTTGCAGCTGAAATGGCAAAAGCGAACCCCCGCCTCTCGGGGCGAGGGTTCCTTTTTGAAAACGACGATCTGCTACTGAACAGGGGCTGTCTGAGCTGGCGGGGTTGCGGGTGCCGGCGTCATCGTGTCGGCTGGAGGTGGCGGCAATTGGCCAGCGGTCGTCGCCTGCGTTCCTCCCGATTGAGTTTGGTCACACGCCGCCAGGGCAGCAAGCGCCAGGCCGAACGCGGCGAATAAGGGTAGTTTGCGGGTCATACACAGTCCCTTCTATGGACGCCACCCGCGCAGGCCTGATCATCAGGACCGCTGCCTCCAGGTCAATCGTCGCTTCGTCGTCGACGCTTCAAACATTCTTACGTCCCGTAAAAGGCGGCGGGCCTTCGGGCTCGGTTAGATCGGCCTGGGCAAGCAAAACCGTGAGAGTGAAAGCCTCACGCCCCGGCCTGCGACTTCACATGGGCGATATAGCCGCGCACGTCGGCCGCCGGCTCGGTATAGGCCTTGCCGAGCTTCTTTTCGATCGCCGTCATGTACTCCTTCGCCCATTGGGGCAGCGCGTAGTCGATGGCGGCCAGGAATTCGAGCGTCGCCGCCAGGCGGATGTCGGCGATCGACGGGTTCTTGCCGCCGATGAACGGCTTGCCGTTCCTGAAGAAGCTGTGAAAGACCTCCAGCGGCTCGGCTATCGCTGCTATAGCGGCCTTCTGGGCTTCCGCCTTCTTGTCGGGATGAGCGTCGCTGTGGCCGACCTCGCCGGCATATTGCGGGAAATTCAGCGCAGGATAGGTGGCGCGCGCCACATAGGGGTAGAGCGTGCCGATCAGATAGAACATGGCGCTGTCGATCATCGCCCGCTTGGCCGGCGCCTTGGGATATAATTTCTCCAGCCCGTGCTTGTTGGCGAGATACTGCATGATGGCGCAGCTTTCCCACAACACGCTCCTGGGCAGGCCCTTGTCCTCGATCATCGGCGTCAGATGGGCCGGGTTTCGCGCCATATACTCGGGCGAGCGCGTGTGGCCCCATACGTCGGTCTCGGAATGGTCGAGCCCGGCCGCGCGCGCAAACACCCGTACGCTCATATTGTTGACGCTCGGCTTCAGCATGCTGAGCGTCAGCGCAGGCTTCTTTCCTGATTTCGCCTTGGTCTTCCGCGCCGATTTCGCGGACGCCTTGTCTGCAGCTTTTGCGGCGGCTTTCGTTGCCGATTTCGCGGACGCCTTGTCTGCAGCTTTTGCGGCGGCTTTCGTTGCCGACTTGGCGGAAGCGCCTGACGCCTTGGCCGCAGGCGTTGTCGCCTTGGCCGCAGGCTTTGTCGCCTTGGCAGCTGGTTTCGTAGCGGCCTTGGCGGCCGGCTTCTTCGCACTTTTCGTGGTCGTCTTTGCCATTGTGTTCCTCCCTTTTTTGGCCTGTCGTCAGTATGGATTTTTCGGCGCGCGGTCTTCCGATAAGGTCGCACGGGAGCGCTCGACCAGCGCCTGGATCGCGTCGGCGAGATGCACTTCGGCGATTGCGTAGTCGCCGCGCGCGACGCGAAGCTTGTGCGCCTGCATCAGCACGTCGGCATGGGTAAATCCCGCCGGCGGCTCGAAACGGTAGGAAGCGAGCTCGATCAGCAGGCCGAGCGGATCCTCGAAATAGATCGAATCCATAAAACCGCGATCCTTGACGCCGCTGTGCTTGATGGCGCGCTCGTCGAGCCGGGCGACCGCCTGCAGGAAGGTGACCCGCGACACCGCAAACGCGATGTGATGGACGCAGCCCGGATCGGTCGGCGTGCGCCGTTTGACCGGCGTGCGGCTCTCGTCGGTGAAGATGGTGATCAGCCGGCCGTCGCCCGGATCGAAATAGAGGTGGCTTTCGCTGGCCTTGTCGAGGTTGGGCTGCTCGAAGATGAAAGGCATGCCAAGCACGCCTTCCCAGAAATCGATCGAGGTCTGGCGCCCGGCGCCGACCAGCGTGATGTGATGGACGCCTTGCGATTGCAGCTTCTGCATTGGCCTTCCTCCCATGATCTCCGCGTCCCAGGAAGAGCGTCGATCTATTCGCTGCACGACAGATTCGTCCCCGGCGGCGTTCTGCGCACCGTCCTGGACCCTTGGCCCCTGGCTACATGACGCGATGCTAATTCAATTGAAGGGGCCGCGCCAGAAGCGGCGAATCTGGCCGTGACAGACGGCGGGGCCAGCATACGGAAAAGTTTGAAATCCTTGGTACGCCCAAGGGGAATCGAACCCCTGTTCCCGCCGTGAGAGGGCGGTGTCCTGACCGCTAGACGATGGGCGCGTTCAAGAACCGGCGATATAGGCTGACGGCCGGGAAAAAGCAACTGGGCTTCTGGCAGTCAATGATGTCGGGGAAATATCCGTTGCAGGCCTATCGTTTTGGCTCGATCAAGTCCCAGAGATTTCCATGGAGATCGGCGAAAACCGCCACAGTGCCATAGGCCTCGCGGCGGGGCGCCTCGCGGAATTCAACGCCCTTTTTGAGCATTGCCGCATGGTCGCGGACAAAATCGTCGGTTTCGAGAAACAAAAAGACGCGGCCGCCGGCCTGGTTGCCGATGCTATCCCTTTGCGCATCATCCGACGCTTCGGCCAGCAGCAGCTGCGCGCCTTGTCCGTTCGCCGGCGCCACCGTGACCCAGCGCTTGCCTCCGCCGAGATCGACGTCCTCTGTGAGCAAGAAGCCCAGCTTGTCGACATACCAGGCGATCGCCTCGTCGTAATTGGCGACGACAAGCGCAACGCTGGCGACGCGGCGATGTTCGGCGAAACCAGTCACTTGTTGCGGATCGAGAAGCGACCGATGATGCGGCGCTCAGTGATGTCGTAGACAAAAATGGCGCGGCTGCCGTCGGCAAGCTCCGCATCGATGGAGACGCGGTTGCCGGAAAGCGACTGGCTGATGACCCTGGCGCCGACCGGCAGCACGATGTCGCCGGTCAGCGGCTCGCCAGAGGGCACCTGGATGTCGCCGGCAAGGGATGGGGCTGCCGGTGGCGCGCTGCGCGTTTTGTAGACAAGGGCTGCAATCACCACCATAAGGGCGAGGAACAGCAGGCCGAGATTGATGCCGACGAAGCGGACGAGCTTCTTGCGCACCTTTTCGACTTCGGGGTCGAGCGGCTTTTCCTCGTCTTCATCGGCAGCAGCCATGGCAAACATTCCGGAACGATTTTCGATGAGCGCTCATAACGAAGAGACCCCGATATTGATAGAGGATGGATTGACGGGCGGATCACCAGACACTGTCGAGGGATCGCCAGACGGGGGATCAGTCGTGCTGGAAGCAGGCCCCGATGCGGCCGGCCAGCGGCTCGACCAATGGCTGGCGGGCAAGCTCGGCCCGGACATGTCGCGCAGCCGGGTGCAGATGCTGATCCGGCAGGGCGCCGTCAAGGTCGGCGGCCAGCCGGTCAACGAGACCAAACGCAAGATGGCAGCCGGTGACCGCGTATCGGTCGACATGCCGGAGCCGGAGCCGGCGGAGCCGCAAGGCGAGAACATCCCGCTCGACGTCCTCTATGAAGACAATGAATTGATCGTCATCGACAAGCCGCCGGGGCTGGTCGTCCATCCCGGCGCCGGCAACTGGACCGGCACGCTGGTCAACGCGCTGATCCACCATTGCGGCGACAGTCTTTCCGGCATCGGCGGTGTGCGGCGGCCGGGCATCGTCCACCGCCTGGACAAGGAGACCAGCGGCGTCATGGTCGTGGCCAAGACCGACCGCGCCCACAAATCATTGTCAGAGGCCTTTGCCGACCATGGCCGGACCGGCGATCTCAAACGCGCCTATCTGGCGCTGGTCTGGGGCATTCCGATGAGACCGACAGGCACGGTCGACGAGCCACTCGGTCGCGCCGCCGACCGCGTGCGCCGTGCCGTGGTGCCAGAGGGCCGCGACGATGCCCGCCACGCCGTCACCCATTTCACGGTGGTCGAGCGCTTTGGCGAGCAGCAAAAGGAGTTTGCCACGGCGAGCCTGGTCGAATGCCGGCTCGAAACCGGCCGCACCCATCAGATCCGTGTCCACATGGCTCATATCGGCCATCCCGTCGTCGGCGATCCCGATTACGGCCAGGCCTTTCGCACCAAGGCGAACCGGCTGCCCGAGCCGCTGAAAGGCCAGGTGAAGGCCTTTCCGCGACAGGCATTGCATGCCCGCCTGCTTGAATTTCGGCATCCGACTACCCATTTACCGATGAGGTTCGAGGCGCCGCTGCCGAGCGACATGGAGGAACTTGTGGACGGTTTCCGCAGACTCTGAACCGGCTTCATCCATTCAAAACCAGATCGGCAAAAACCTGACCCGCGTTGTTCACTTTGGCGTGACACACTGTTTCGTGTTGAACCAAATGCTGTCCTTTCTGGTTTTGTTCCTGTATACATCCGCTGTCGCGAACGAGCCTTTTGGCGTTCGTGACATATGCCCGCCGCGTTAGGGGGCACCACTCCAAGAGAGAGGGGCGCTATCATGGCCCAGTCACTACCCAGTATCGTTTCCGGTGAAGGCGGCCTCAGCCGCTACCTGGAAGAAATCCGTCGCTTTCCGATGCTTCAGCCGCAGGAAGAGTACATGCTCGCCAAGCGTTACGCTGAGCACGAGGACACCACGGCTGCGCACAAGCTCGTCACCAGCCACCTTCGGCTCGTCGCCAAGATCGCCATGGGCTATCGCGGCTATGGCCTGCCGATCGGCGAAGTGATCTCGGAAGGCAATGTCGGCCTGATGCAGGCCGTCAAGAAATTCGAACCGGAGCGCGGCTTCCGGCTCGCCACCTACGCCATGTGGTGGATCAAGGCCTCGATCCAGGAATACATCCTGCGCTCGTGGAGCCTGGTCAAGATGGGCACCACCGCCAACCAGAAGCGCCTGTTCTTCAACCTGCGCAAGGTGAAGGGCAAGATCCAGGCGCTCGACGACGGCGACTTGAAGCCCGAGCAGATCGCCGAGATCGCCACCCGCCTCAACGTGTCGGAAGCGGAAGTGGTGTCGATGAACCGCCGCCTGTCGGGCGACGCCTCGCTCAACGCGCCGATCCGGGCGAGCGAAGGCGAGTCCGGTGAGTGGCAGGACTGGCTGGTCGATGACCACGAAAGCCAGGAAGAGGCGCTGATCGAGCAGGACGAGCTGGAAAACCGGCGCGGCATGCTGTCCGGCGCTCTTGCCGTGCTCAACGAGCGCGAGCGGCGCATCTTCGAGGCGCGCCGCCTGGCCGAGGAGCCGCTGACGCTGGAAGAGCTGTCGGCCGAGTTCGACATCAGCCGCGAGCGCGTGCGCCAGATCGAGGTGCGCGCCTTCGAGAAGGTGCAGGACGCGGTCAAGGCCGCAGCCAAGCGCCAGATGCAGGCGCTGCGCACCATCGAGGCGCAGCCGGCGGCGTAAAACCTCCGGCGGAAACAAATAGCGGCGGCGCCAGGTAACTGGCGCCGCCTTTTTTGTGGGTCCTCGGTGTGATCAGCCTGGCTGGCTCATAGCGGCTTATAGCAATTTTCCCCAAGCCCTGGAAACCGCAACGCTGCAAATTGTGGCGGCAATGTTCCGGCGCCGACACGGGCTTCCGTCGTGAAATTTCACAAGGCGACGCTTGCGGCAAGCGGGCGCGACAACCGGCCGTCGGGGCTGCGCTGGGCAATTGAGCTCGCCTATTTGGAAACCAAAGGCAGTATGACGATGACGATTTCTCCGTTTCTCACCGCTCTCGGGTCCGCAGGTCCCCCAGCCGACCGAGCGAAAGACATGAACCTGTATGGATGGCTAATTGGAAGCTGGGAAATGGACACGGTCCACTACCGCGATGACGGCACAATCCAGAAATGGGATGGAGAATGCCATTTTGGCTGGGTGCTCGAAGGCCGCGCGATTCAGGACGTCTGGATCAGGCCCAAGCGCCCTGCGCCATCCATGATGTATGGCACGACTTTGCGCATCTTCGATCCTGGGATCGATGGCTGGCACGTCATATGGAACGACCCGCTCAACCGAGATCACTCGCGCCAGATCGGGCGGGCCGAGGGTAAGGACATTGTCCAACTCGGCATTGATTCGCGCGGTCTGAAAACTCGATGGCGTTTCACCGAGATCACTGCCAACAGCTTCCATTGGATCGGCGAGGAAAGATCTTCCGAGAGCGACCCTTGGCAAATCACGTATGAACATTTAGTCCGCCGAACAAAACCCTGAAGCTAGAATGGCTGGCGTCTGCGCTGCCCCTCATCTGGCTGCCGCCACCTTCTCCCCGTATAGTGACGGGGAGAAGAGGCTGCGTCAGCCAAAGCGTCCTTCTCCCCGTCACTATACGGGGAGAAGTGCCCGGCAGGGCGATGAGGGGCGGCGCCGAGATTGCAAAAGTTGGACCCGCGCCCCTCAAAGGCAATCGAGCGGAAATTTCAAATAGCGGCGGCCGTTGGATTCCGGTTCCGGCAAGCGCCCGCCATTCATGTTGACCTGCAGCGCGTGCAGGATCAGCCTCGGCATCGGCAGCGTCCTGTCGCGCGCCTCGCGCAACGCAACGAAATCGGCCTCGGTCCTGCAAGCGGCAACATGGGTATTCCCGGATTTTTGTTCCGCGACCGTGCTCTCCCACAAGGGCTCGCGCCCCTCCGCCTGGTAGTCATGACCGACGAACAGACGTGTCTCGTCCGGCAGCGCGAGGATATTTTGGATCGAGCGCCAGAGTTGCGCGGCACTGCCGCCGGGAAAGTCCGCTCTCGCCGTGCCGCTATCCGGCATGAACAGCGTATCATGGATGAAAGCGGCGTCGCCGATCACATAGGTGATCGAGGCCAGCGTGTGGCCCGGCGAAAAAAGCACCTTTGCCGGAATGCCGCCGACCATAAAGGTCTCGCCGTCGGCAAACAGCCTGTTCCACTGGGATCCGTCGGCAGGAAACCCCGGCCAGTTGTAGATTGCCTTCCACAGTTTCTGGACGTCGACGACCTTCTCGCCGATCGCCGTCGGCGCTCCTGTCTTCGTGCTGAGATAGTGTGCCGCCGAGAAATGGTCGGCATGCGGGTGGGTGTCGAGGATCCATTCGACAACCAGCCGTTGATCTCTAATGAAGTCGAGCAGGGCGTCGGCATTTTTCGTGGCAGTGGCGCCGGACTTCTCGTCGAAATCCAGGACCGGATCAATGATTGCGCATCGTCGCGTCTGCGGGTCGGCAACGACATACTGGATGGACCCGCTCGGCTTGTCGTAAAAGCCTGCCACCTGCAGCTTGGCCGATGATGCGTCCAATCCCGGCTCCCTCAACTCCCACCCGGCAGGAATGGTTTTCCCTGCCGGGGTAAAAGAAGAGCATGGTCATTCGCCAGCGCCACGCCGTCAAGCACCGCATGCTTCGCCGAGGCAAAAAAGCCGAAAATCCTTCCGTGCCGCCTTCTCAGGCGGAGGGCTGCTTGGTCTTGCGGAGATACGGCAGGATCGTCTCGAAGGCGCCGAAACGCTTGACCGCATCCTCGTTCGAAACAGCGGCGGTGATGATGACGTCCTCGCCCTGCTTCCAGTTCGCCGGCGTCGCCACCTGGTGCTTGGCGGTCAACTGTATGGAATCGATCGCACGCAGGATCTCATCGAAGTTACGGCCGGTCGTCATCGGATAGGTGAGAACCAGCTTGATCTTCTTGTCGGGGCCGATGACATAAACTGAACGCACCGTAGCGTTGTCGGCGGGCGTGCGGCCTTCCGAGGTTTCGCCGGCGCCCGCCGGCAACATCTCGTAAAGCTTGGCGACCTTGAGGTCCTTGTCGCCGATCAACGGGTAGTTCACCGATTGGCCGGTCGCCTTCTTGATGTCGTCCTGCCATTTGCCATGGCTTTCGACCGGATCGACGGAAATGCCGATGATCTTGACGTTGCGCTTCTTGAACTCGCCTTCCAGCCCGGCCATCGTGCCGAGCTCGGTCGTGCAGACCGGCGTGAAATTCTTCGGATGGCTGAAAAGCACTGCCCAGCCGTCACCGATCCATTCGTGGAAGTTGATCGTCCCTTGCGTGGTTTCGGCCGTGAAATCCGGCGCGGTGTCGTTGATACGAAGGCTCATGATGCGTCCCTACCCTGTGATTGCAGCCGGCATGGACCACCCACCGGCCCTGCTTCCGCCTTTTTACCACTGCGGCGTCATCCTTCAAACGCCTGTTGCACCGGTACCGGGGCCGGCGACGACAACTTTTTCGCTTTTTGTCGTAAACAGCAGCATTTCGCGCCCATTGATGCCGGCGCAATAGGGCGTTGGGCCCGACAGCAGTGGAAATCTAGGCCTTGTTCACCGCCAGAGTCGTCGCCAGATCTTCCATGCGCTGGGCGAGCGCGCCAAGCGCCTGAGTCAGTACGGAATCGTTCTTGTCGGCCTTGGTCAGCGCGTCGTCACGCGTCTTGCGCAGCGTCAGCACTTCGCTTTCCATGCCCTTGACGCGCTTTTGCAGTTCCGAAAGCTCGTCCATGACCATGATGCCGGCCATCACCGTCAGCCGCTGGTCGCCGATTTCGCCGAATGAGTCTTTCAGATGCGAGACATAGCGGTCGAAGCGCTCGGCAAGGTCGATCAGATGCTCTTCCTGGCCCTCGTCGCAAGCCATGCGATACTGCTTGCCATCGATGGAAACCGTGACTTGTGCCATTGGGCCAGCCCCTATCTATCCAACACGGCGCGGATGGTTTCCATGGCGGTCACCAGCCGACGCGACACTTCCTTGTTGGCGTCTTCCAGCCGTTCGGCGCGCGCTTCGGAATTGTCGAGTTCCTGCGCCAGCCGAGAGCGGTCGGCGTTCATGCGCTGCACCTCCGCCTCGGCTTCCGTATAGTCGCGCTCGTGCTCGAGCTTGGCCGCGACGGCGTCTTCCAGCCCCTCGATGGCCTTACCCAGCCTGGCGATGACTTCCTTGAGTGTCGTTTCCCCGGTCATGGCTTTCGTCCTGCGCCCTGCCCATCACCGAATCATCCACGTTCAGAACGCGTTATGTCTGAAACATTATGCGCCGTGTGAAGCCAACGTCAATAAAGCTCTCGCGACTGTCCCCTGCTAACGCTAATTTAGGCCACCAAAGCCCTTCTGGCGCCATCGCAAGTCCGGCAAAAGCGCCGGTTTACTGAACAACAAGATCGGCAAAAACGCGCCGGTTTGTTGACTAAAAAGCCGCGCCTGCTATGTGTCGCGCACCCCTTTCCAGGGCTCTCCCAAGGCCCCGAACCCCGACACTGGAGGAAGCATGACCTCGCGTGAACAACATGACCGGATGACCAATGCGATCCGTTTTCTTTCCATGGACGCCGTCGAGAAGGCCCAGTCCGGCCACCCCGGCCTGCCCATGGGCTGCGCCGACATCGCCACGGTGCTGTTCACGCGTTTCCTGAAATACGATGCGAAGAACCCGCATTGGCCCGATCGCGACCGTTTCATCCTGTCGGCCGGCCACGGTTCTATGCTGCTTTATTCGCTGCTTTATCTGACCGGCTACGAGGACATCACCCTCGACCAGATCAAGCATTTTCGGCAAGTGGGATCGAGGACGGCGGGCCATCCCGAATACGGCCATGCCGCCGGCATCGAGACGACGACCGGCCCGCTCGGCCAGGGACTTGCCAATTCGGTCGGTTTCGCGCTCGGCGAGCGCATCATGAATGCCGCCTTCGGCAACGACCTCGTCGACCACTACACCTATGTGCTGGCCGGTGACGGCTGCCTGATGGAGGGCGTTTCCCAGGAAGCCATCGCGCTTGCCGGACATCTCAAGCTGAACAAGCTGATTGTATTTTGGGACAACAACAACATCTCGATCGACGGCCCGGTTTCGCTGGCCGACAACACCGATCAGGTCGCCCGCTTCCAGGCGTCCGGCTGGAACGCCAGCCACATCGACGGCCAGGATCCGGAAGCGATCGCCTATGCCATCGAGGCGGCGCGCCATTCCGACAAGCCGACGATGATCGGCTGCAAGACGACGATCGGCTTCGGCGCGCCGACCAAGGCCGGCACCAACAAGGCGCACGGTTCGCCGCTCGGCGCCGAGGAAATCGCCGGCGCGAGAAAATTCTTCGGTTGGGATTATCCGCCTTTCGAGCTTCCTGCCGATATCCTCGATGCCTGGCGCGAAGCCGGCAAGACCGGCGTCAAGGCACGCGCCGACTGGGAAGGCCGCCTGGCTAAGGCCGACGCCCAATTGCGCAGCGAATTCGAGCGCCGCATCAGCGGCACGCTGCCGGCTAATTTCGACGCCGTCATCGCCGACTACAAGAAGAAGCTCGCCGCGGACAAACCGAAGGTCGCCACCCGAAAATCGTCGGAAATGGCGCTCGAAATCATCAACGGCGCCGTGCCGGAAACCATCGGCGGCTCGGCCGACCTGACCGGCTCCAACAACACCAAGACCAGCCAGACCAAGAACATCACATCAGACGACTACGGCCAGCGCTACGTTCACTACGGCGTCCGCGAGCACGGCATGGCCGCCGCGCTCAACGGACTGACGCTGCATGGCGGCCTCATCGCCTATGGCGGCACGTTCATGTGCTTTTCCGACTATGCCCGTCCGTCGATGCGGCTCGCCTCGCTGATGGGCATCCGCTCGATCTTCGTCATGACCCACGATTCCATCGGTCTCGGCGAAGACGGCCCCACCCATCAGCCAGTCGAGCATCTGGCCGCACTGCGCGCCATTCCGAACCACAATGTCTTCCGCCCGGCCGACGCGGTCGAGACCGCCGAATGCTGGCAGTTGGCCCTCGAGCAGGAAAAGACGCCTTCGACGCTGGCGCTGACCCGGCAGAACCTGGCGGCGGTGCGCAACGACTTCGTTGCGGAAAACCTTTGTCGCCAGGGCGCCTATGAGCTGGCCGCTGCCAGTGGCGATGCGGCGGTGACGATCTTCGCTTCGGGTTCCGAGGTCGAGATTGCGCTGGCGGCGCGCGAGGCGCTGGAGAAGCACGGCCATCCGACCCGCGTCGTCTCTGTGCCCTGCTTCGAATTGTTCGACAAGCAAAGTGCCGATTACCGCAACAAGACGATCGGCAACGCGCCGGTCAAGATCGCCATCGAAGCCGGCATCCGCCAGGGCTGGGATCATTTCATCGGCACCGACGGCATCTTCATCGGCATGACCGGCTTCGGCGCCTCTGGCACGATTGAACAGCTCTATCCGCATTTCGGCATCACCGCCGAAGCAACGGTGAAGGCAGCGGAAGCCCGCCTGCACGGCGAGTAAATATGCTGGTCTCCAGCGAAGCCGCACATGGCGGTTTCGCCGGCAGCCGCGACCTAATGGACTTAAATCCAACCCATCGACGGCTGGATTCTTTGCCAGCCCGCCGTTATGAAGCTGCGGACTTGATCTTCGGCCTCCAACTCCCAGGGAGAGAAAAATGACCGTCAGAGTTGCCATCAACGGATTCGGCCGCATCGGCCGCAACATCCTGCGCGCCATCCACGAATCCGGCCGCAAGGACATCGATGTCGTCGCTGTCAACGACCTCGGCCCGGTCGAGACCAATGCGCATCTGCTGCGCTACGACAGCGTGCATGGCCGCTTCCCGCATGAAGTGACGGTCGACGGTGACCAGATCACCGTCGGCAGCGAAAAATTCAAGGTCACCGCCATCAAGGACCCGACGCAGCTGCCGTGGAAGGAACTCGGCATCGACATCGCGCTCGAATGCACCGGCATCTTCACCGCCCGCGACAAGGCCGCTGCGCATCTGACCGCTGGCGCCAAGCGCGTCCTCGTCTCGGCGCCTGCCGAGGGCGCCGACCTCACCGTCGTCTATGGCATCAACCACGACAAGCTGACCAAGGACCACATCGTCATCTCGAACGCCTCCTGCACCACCAACTGCCTGGCGCCGCTGGCAGCCGTGCTGCATGAGGCCGTCGGCATCGAGAAGGGCATGATGACGACGATCCACTCCTACACCGGCGACCAGCCGACATTGGACACCATGCACAAGGATCTCTACCGCGCCCGCGCCGCGGCGCTGTCGCAGATCCCGACCTCGACCGGTGCGGCCAAGGCGATCGGCCTGGTGCTGCCCGACCTCAAGGGCAAGCTCGACGGCATCTCCATCCGCGTGCCGACCCCGAACGTCTCGGTCGTCGATTTCAAGTTCATCGCCAAGCGTTCGACCACGGTGCAGGAAATCAACGAGGCGGTGATCGCCGCCTCCAACGGCAAGCTGAAGGGCGTTCTCGCCGTCACCCGTCATCCGAACGTGTCGATCGACTTCAACCACGACCCGCATTCCTCGATCATGGCGCTCGACCAGACCAAGGTCATGGACGGCAACTTCGTTTCGGTGCTGTCCTGGTACGACAATGAATGGGGTTTTTCCAACCGCATGGCCGACACATCAGTCGCCTTCGGCAAGACCATCGCCTGACCGCAGAACCGTCTTCTTGCGACTTGAAACGCCCGGCCTGTCCGGGCGTTTTCATGAGAGCGCCCAGCGCCCTTTTGAATGTGCAAAGACGTTCTAAGGGTTTTTTTGGCAAGACCCGCGCCTTGAGCGCCAAAACACTCGAAAATCAGCGGCATAGCGCAAAAAACCACCCTCGCGCCTTGCACCGGTCATGTCTTCGCCTCACTCTCCCGTAAAGCGAGAGGGACACGAATTCGAGGGGCAATTGGCGGATGGAGCATGCGATCTATCTCGTGACGCTTGTCGGCGCCGCTCTCGTCGTTGCCGCCGCGTTTTCGAGCCTGATCGCCTTCCGCTTCGGCGCCCCTCTCTTGCTGCTGTTTCTCTGCATTGGCCTGGCCACTGGAACCGACGGCCTCGGCATCCAGTTCGACAACGCGCGGCTGGCTTATTTTGCCGGCTCACTGGCGCTGGCGGTGATCCTGTTCGATTCCGGTTTCGGCACACCGCTCAACGCGTTGCGCCAGGCGGCCGGACCGGCGCTGTCGCTGGCGACCGTCGGCGTCCTTTTGACCACAGGCCTGTTCGGCGCCGTCGCCCATTATCTGCTCGATCTCAGCTGGCTGGAATCCTTCCTGCTCGGGGCCGCTGTCGCCTCGACCGACGCGGCAGCGGTGTTCTTCCTGTTGCGCGCCGGCGAGATCAATTTGCGCGAACGCGTGCGTTCCACGCTCGAGGTGGAATCCGGCACCAACGACCCGATCGCCATCTTCCTGACCATAAGCCTGGTCGAGATCATCGCCGCCAACGCCAGCCCCGAGGCCAGGGTGCTGGTTACCGACCTTGTCCTCGGCTTCCTTCTCAACATGGGGCTTGGCGCCGTCGTCGGCATTTTCGGCGGCCTCGCCATCGTTCGCCTCGTCGACCGGCTCAATCTCGACCACGGGCTGCTGCCGATCTTCGTGCTGACGCTGTCGCTGATGGTGTTCGCCGCCGCCGGCGCCATTGGCGGCTCCGGCTTTCTGGCGGTCTATCTCGCCGGCCTCATTGCCGGCAATTCCGACATCCGCGCCGTCACCATCCTCAAGCGCTTCCAGGACGGCATGTCGTGGCTGGCGCAGATCATCATGTTCCTGATCCTCGGCCTGTTCGCGACGCCCTCGCAATTTCCGGCGATCCTGCTGCCGGCGGTGCTGCTGGGCCTGTTCCTGATATTCGTGGCGCGGCCGATCGCCGTCTGGCTTTGCCTGATGCCGTTTCGTCTGCCGCGCCCGGAAGTCGCCTTCGTCTCATGGGTGGGTCTGCGTGGCGCCGTGTCGATCCTGCTCGCCATCACGCCGCTGCTTGGCGGTCTTGAGAATGGCCGCCTCATCTTCAACACCGCCTTCATCGTGGTGTTGGTATCGCTGGTCATCCAGGGATGGACCGTCGGACCGCTGGCGCGCCGGCTCGGCCTGATCGTGCCCGCCCGGCTGGGTCCGTTGGACAAGGTCGAGCTCGAATTGCCTGGCTCCGCCCATCACGAACTGCTCGCCTACCGCGTGGCGCCGGGCAGCCCGGTGGCGCGCGGCGAGCGCATTCCGCGCTGGGCGCGGCCGTCGCTCGTGCTGCGCGACGGGCGCTCGATGCGCTTCCAGGACATGGGCAGGCTCGCCGCCGGCGACCATGTCTACATCTTCGTGCCGGATCGCTATCCGGCCCTGCTCGATAAGCTGTTCGCCAGCCGCGCCGTGGTCGATCCCGAGGATGCCGACTTCTTCGGCGCCTTCGCCGTCGATCCGGCACGCTCCGCCGCGGAACTGGAAGCAGCTTACGCGCCGGGCCTGACCGAGGAGGAACGCAAGCTGACGGTTGGCGACCTGGTGACGGAGCGGCTCGGTGGCCATGCCGAATATGCCGACCGCGTGCTAATTGGTCCGATCGAGCTGATCGTCCGCGATGTCGACGACAAGGGCAGGATCACTGGCCTCGGTCTTTCCCTGGAGCCGACCGCGCCGGTGGCACGGGTGCCGGTGTTCCTGAGTGCCGGCGAGATCGCCGACCGCATCGTTGGCTTTGTGCGCAATTGGCGCAAGCGGACCAAAAAGGCGGGTGCCGAGGCGCCGGCGGACGCGGACCCGGCTCCACAGCCAGTGGTGGAAAAAACAACCGGCGAGGGCTGACTGCCTGCGACCCGAGGCGTGGATCATATTTTCCGTGAACTCCCATGCAGGTCTTGCATCGTCGTTGATGCGGGGTAAGGTCCCCGCGATTTTTCGCGAAAGGGAACAGCATGGCCGGCTTTAAGGCACTGGACGACATCGGCAATATCGACGGCAAGCGCGTGCTGGTGCGCGTCGACCTCAACGTTCCCGTCGCCGACGGCAAGGTCACCGACGCCACCCGCATCGAGCGCATCGCGCCGACCATCGCCGAGCTTTCCGGCAAGGGCGCCAAGGTCATCCTGCTTGCCCATTTCGGCCGGCCCAAGGATGGCCCTTCGCCCGAATTCTCGCTTGAGCCGATCGCCAGGGCGGCCGCGGAGGTGCTTGGCCACCCTGTCGGCTTCGCGGCCGATTGCATCGGCGACAAGGCCGCGAGCGCCGTCGCCGCCATGAACAACGGCGACGTGCTGCTGCTCGAAAACACCCGCTTCTACAAGGCCGAGGAGAAGAACGACCCGGCCTTCACCGAAAAGCTCGCCGCCAATGGCGACATCTTCGTCAACGACGCCTTTTCCGCCGCCCACCGCGCCCATTCGTCGACGGAAGGGCTTGCGCAGCTGCTGCCGGCCTTCGCCGGCCGTACCATGCAAGCCGAGCTCGACGCGCTGGAAAAGGGCCTCGGCAATCCCGTCCGCCCTGTCGTCGCCATCGTCGGCGGCGCCAAGGTCTCGAGCAAGATCGACCTCCTGATGAATCTGGTGAAGAAGGTCGACGCGCTGGTCATCGGCGGCGGCATGGCCAACACCTTCCTCGCCGCGCGCGGCACCGCCGTCGGAAAATCGCTGTGCGAGCATGATCTCGCCAACACCGCCAAGCAGATCATGATCGAGGCGGCCGAAGCCGGCTGCGCCGTCATCCTGCCGGTCGACGGTGTCGTCGCCAGGGAATTCAAGGCGGGCGCCGCCAGCGAAACCGTCGCCATATCAGAGGTGCCGGCCGACGCCATGATCCTCGATGTCGGCGAAAAGACCGTGAAGACCGTTGCCGACTGGATCGACCGCGCCGCGACGCTGGTCTGGAACGGCCCGCTCGGCGCCTTCGAGATCGAGCCGTTCGACCGGGCGACGGTGGCGGCGGCCAGGCACGCCGCGGCCCGCACCAAGGCCGGCAAATTGATCTCGGTGGCAGGTGGCGGCGACACGGTGGCCGCCCTCAACCATGCCGGCGTCGCCGACGACTTGACCTATGTCTCGACCGCCGGCGGCGCCTTCCTGGAATGGATGGAGGGCAAGCCGTTGCCCGGTGTCGACGTGCTGAAGCGCTGAGGCCTAGGCCCTGGGCAACAGGCGAACAGGGGCGTTTGCGCGTTTCAATCGATTCGAGCTTTCCGCTTGGAATGGTTCGACTTGAACCTGCTTTGCTCTAGTGGTCTGCTAGCCCGGATTTTCATACTGTTTGGAACAACCGGTTCAGGAGGATGCACAATGAGCGAACGACTCGAGGACATTGCCGCTGCGATGGTGGCCGACGGCAAGGGTCTTTTGGCCGCCGACGAGAGTTCCGGCACCATCAAGAAGCGCTTCGACGTCATCGGCGTCGAATCGACCGCCGACAGCCGCCGCGACTATCGCGAGATGATGTTCCGCGCCAGGGAGGCGATGACCAGATACATCTCCGGCGTCATCCTCTATGACGAGACCATTCGCCAAAAAGCCGCCGATGGCACGCCGCTGGTCGACATCATCAAGGCGACCGGCGCCATTCCAGGCATCAAGGTCGATGCCGGCGCCAAGCCGCTGGCCGGGTACCCCGGCGACACCATCACCGAAGGCCTCGACGGCCTGCGCGAGCGGCTCGCCGACTATTACAAGCTCGGCGCCCGCTTCGCCAAATGGCGTGCGGTGATCGACATCGACGTCGCCAGGGGCGTGCCCTCCGCCACGTCGATCGGCTCGAACGCCCATGCGCTCGCCCGCTATGCGGCGCTCTGTCAGGAGGCCGGCATCGTGCCGATCGTCGAGCCGGAGGTGCTGATGGACGGCGCCCACGACATCGGCACCTGCTACGAGATCAGCAAGGCAACGCTGGCGAAACTCTACACCGAGCTCTACGCCGCCCGCGTCGTCCTTGAAGGCACCATTCTGAAGCCGAACATGGTTCTCGCCGGCAAAAAGTCCGGCAACACCAGCAGCCCCGAGGAAGTCGCCGAAAAGACCATAAAACTGTTCCGCGAGACGGTGCCGGCAGCGATTGGCGGCATCGCCTTTCTCTCCGGTGGGCAATCGGATGAGGAGGCGACCGCCAACCTCAACGCCATCAACGCCATCGGCCCGCATCCATGGAAGCTGACCTTCTCCTATGGCCGCGCCTTGCAGGCGGCGCCACAGAAGGCATGGAGCGGCAAGGCGGCCAACGTAGCCGCTGCCCAGGCAGCCTTCGCCCACCGGGCCCACATGAACCACCTGGCAGCGCTTGGCAAATGGCAGCCGGAATTGGAACAGGCCGCCTGACCGGTTTTTCTATCTTCGTCCGAACCCGGGCCATGTGCCCGGGTTCCATCTGCTCCAAAATGCTCCAAAAAAATGCGGCGCCGTGTCGGCTTGGGTTGAGCCCGAACGTCCTTGGGGCTCAACGAGGAGCAGGCTGATGCCAAACAACAGGATCGTTTCACAGCAAGACTGGTTCCAGGCGCACAAGGCGCATCTGGCCCGTGAAAAGGAATTGACGCGTTTTCGCGACCGCATCGCTGCCGAACGGCGGCAATTGCCTTGGCTGAAGATGCGAAAGGACTATGTCTTCGAGACCGAACAGGGCCCGAAGACACTGGCCGACCTGTTCGGAGGCGCGAGCCAGCTGATCGTCTACCACTTCATGTTCGGGCCGGGCGCCGACTACCGTTGCGAAGGCTGTTCCTTTCTTGCCGATCACATCGACGGCGCCAACCAGCACCTCAAGCACCATGATGTGTCGCTGATCGTGATCTCGCGGGCGCCGCTGGCCGAATTTCTGCCCTACAAACAGCGCATGGGCTGGAAATTCGACTGGGTGTCGTCCTACGCTTCGGACTTCAACTTCGACATGCAGGTTTCCTTCACCGACAAGCAGATCGCATCCGGCGACACGACCTACAATTTCGAGCAGCGCCCGCTGAGATCGAAGGACCTTCCCGGCATCAGCGTGTTCTACAGGGATGAGAACGGCGACATCTTCCTGACCTTCATGTCGCGCTCCAGGGGCGGCGATCCGCTGATCGGCGCTTATCACTATCTCGACCTGACGCCGAAGGGCCGCAACGAGACCGGTCCCTACCACAGCCTGATGGACTGGGTGCGGCTGCACGATGAATATGCAGACATGCCCGAGATGCAGGACGCCTGCTGCCATTGACGACAGGCGGCCGACGCAAGGTCTTTCGCCTCTGGCCCGATATGCGCTAAGTGCTGCTCGACGGACTTGCCGCTTTAACGGTTTGCGATGCAGCGCTTTCTTGCCCTTCTCACCTGGCTCGCCTTTCCGGTCTATGTCTGGCAGGGACTCGGCGTGCGCCGCCGCACCAGCCGCATGCTGCCGGCGCAAGGTCCGGTCATGCACGAGATTTCGGGCCTGGCGCCGGCGATCTCGCTGCTGATGCTTGGCGATTCTTCCGCCGCATCGGTCGGCATCGGCAATTCCGAGTACGGGCTCGCCGCGCAACTGGCCGAGCTGATCTCAAAACGCACCGGCCGCGCGGTGCGCTGGCGGGCAGCCGGCTTCAACTCGGCGACCTCAGGCCAGATCCGCGATCATGTGCTGCCCAATCTGTCGGCCGATCCGTGGACGCATATCGTGCTCGCCGTCGGCACCAACGACACCAAGAACTTTCACTCGGTGCCACGCTTCAAAAGCGATTTTGGCGGCCTGCTCTACGCGCTGCGCGCCAAATGGCCGGAGGCGCGCGTGGTGTGGTCGCCGGTGCTGGAATTCACCCGCGCACCGGCAATGCCGCCGCTGCTCGGAAAAATCCTGGAGATCCGCGCCGCCGAGATGAACCGGATGGGCGAGCGCCTTTGCCTCGAACGCGGCGCTGTGCCGGCGCCGCGCCTGCCGATCACCGATGCCGAAGCCGGTTTTGCCTCCGACGGATTTCATGCCTCGGAAGCCGGCTACCGGGCCTGGGCGGAACATCTGGTCGATTTGGTGCTGGCCAACGAACCACGCCTCGCGTAGCGGCCCGCCAGCGCTACGTCCCCAGCCCTACATCCCAATCCCTACGTCCAATGGCCCAGCGCCGCTGTTATCGAAATCGCCGCCATCGCCAATACCGCCAGCTTCCAAAAATCGCTGCGCCGCTTCAGCCCCGGCCAGCCGAGCGGCTTGATCAGCTGAATGACCATCATGGCGACGATAACGAGCGCAAGAAGTTTCGACATGCCGCTTTTGATCAGCGTTGCGGGCGGCTGTCAAAGTGCTCCGCTCGCACCAGAACGCCATAACGCTGAGAGGTTCTATGCCAGCGGCTTGAGGCCGGCCTCGATCGCAGCCCGTTTCGGTTCGAGGAACGGTGGCAAGGCCAGCCTTTCGCCCAGCGTTTCCAGCGGCTCGTCGGCCGTAAATCCCGGGCCGTCGGTGGCAATCTCGAACAATATGCCGTTCGGCTCACGGAAGTAGAGCGAACGGAAGTAGTATCGCTCGACCTCACCGCTTGACGGCAGGCGGAACTCGGCCAGCCGCGCCGTCCATTGATGCAAAATCTCCTGGTCCGGCGCCCTGAATGCCACGTGGTGGACCGCACCGGCGCCCTGCCGTGCCGGCGCAAGGCCCGGCTGCACGGCGACATGAAGCTCCGCCGCCGGGCCGCCTTCTCCCATCTCGAAGACGTAAACCTGGCCCTGACCATCCGGCGAGGCATAGTCCCGCGCCTTGCGCATGTTCATCACCCTGGTCAGCACGGTTTCAGTGTTGGTGATGTCGGGAACGCTGATGACGATAGGCCCGAGCCCGCGTATCTGGTGCTCGATTGGGACCGGGCTTTGCACCCAGGGGTGACTGTAGCCCTTGCCGCCATCGCTGACGAGACGCAGGCGCTGGCCTTCCGGGTCTTCGAAGTCCAACGACGGGTAGCCGCCGATATCGCCGGTCTCTCCCGTCGCGACGGTCTCGCCGGACAAGTGTTGCTTCCACCAGGCAAGGCTTTCAGGGCTGGCGACCCTCAGGCTGGTCCGCACGATGCTGTTGGTGCCGCGCCGCTCGCGTCCTACCGGCCAATCGAAGAAGGTAAGATCGGTGCCAGGCGTCGCCTCGGCATCGGCATAGAAAAGGTGATAGGCCGACGTGTCGTCCTGATTGACCGTCTTCTTGACCAGTCGCAGGCCCAGGGTCCTGGTGTAGAAACGAAGGTTTCCGGGTGCATTGGCCGTGATTGCGGTCAGATGGTGAATTCCTGTCAGTTGCAGGCTCATTGTCATCTCCCTGATCTCTGGAAAATTTTTCTCCTTAGATATCAGAACCCCGGCCCTGTCGCTGCTGCGGATTCCGACGGTCCGTCGTTGGCAGATGAAAGACTTGATCCCGGCGACGAGAAAGCCTGCTTCACTCGGGCAAACGGATCAGAACCGGCAAAACCTGGCACGCTCACCAAAGACCGCTCAGCCTCCTGACAGACTGCTGTCAGGAGGGGTGTGCGATAGTGTCTCCATCGAAAGAGAGGAGACCAGCTATGAACGGTTTTACCATTCTGCGTAGCGTTCAGCACTATGTCGGCAAGATCCGGACGATGCGCAACGAGATCCGCACCCGGCGTTTCATAAACGGGTTGCCGCAGAGCATCCGCAAGGACATCGGTTGGCCGGATAACTATGAAGGCCGCCACGGCCGCGGCCATTGAGGCGATTTTTTGCGGCAGCGGTTGCATGCCAACGCCACGCGCCCAGATAAACAGGTCAGGCGGACCGAAAGACGGAGCAGCAAATGTCGGAACAGAAAACTATCGGCGTACTTTTCATCGATCGCTTCGCCGACTGGGAATACGGGCTGCTGGCGGCTTCGGCGGTCGAATGGTTCGGCGCACGCGCGGTTGCGCTGGCGCCGAACGGCAAACCGGTGACTTCGGCCAGCGGATTTATGCTGACGCCCGACCGCTCCACCGCGGTTGATGAAAACACCGATCTTGACGCCGTCGCGGTCATCGGCTCCGACCAGTGGGTCGATGCTCCGCCTGACGTCTCCGCACTGCTGACAGCGGTCGCAGCGCGCGGCGGTGTGGTCGGCGGCATCTGCGCGGGCACGCTGGCACTAGCGCGTGCCGGCCTGTTCGGCAACGCCAAACACACCAGCAATGGTCGTGACTGGATCAACGAAAAGGAACCGGGCTATCCGGGCGCCCAGAACTATCAGGACGTGCCCTATGCCGTCGCCGACGGTCGCATCGTGTCCGCGCCGGGTTCGGCTCCCGGCACCTTCGCTCTTGCCTATTTGAAGACGCTCTATCCCCAGAGAAGCAGCGATCTCGCTGAGATGCGCACGCTGTTCGCCAAGGAGTATGCCGAAGGGGAATATGCTGAAGCCTCCTGACAGTATGGTGTCAGGAGCGGCGTGCAATAATTCGAAAGTATCAGGAGACAGACATGGCCTTCATCCCTGCAAAAGCTTCGGGCTCTTCGTCTAGGTGACGCATGGTAAAGAGCTGGAACGACAGGCTGAACACGCCGGGCATCAACGGTATCAAGCCGACGCCGCGGACTGTTGGCGACGTCGTCGAGGGCCAGCCGATGCTGGTGCCGACGGCTCGGCAGGTCGATGATTTCATTTGCTCGATTCCAGAGGGCGTGGCCATGGATATCCGCGCGTTGCGCGCCGCGCTCGCCATTGAGCATGGCGCCGAAGTGACATGTCCGGTCACAATCGGCTATCATCTGCGCACTGTCGCCGAGGCCGCGAACGAGGATCTGGAACGTGGCATGACGCTGAGCGACATCACGCCGTTCTGGCGGGTGCTGGATGCAAAGACGCAGACAACAGGGAAGTTGTCCTTCGGCGCGGCATTCGTGGCCGCGCAGCGCAAGCGCGAAGGGCTTGAGCCATAATGCATCGCCCAAAAGTTGGAACCGGTTTGGGGACAACGACAGGCTAAAAACAACATCGAGGGACCGTACGATGCGCCGCGCCGACAGGCTCTTCCAGATCGTGCAGCATCTGCGCGGTGGCCGTCTGGTCACCGCCCAGAAGCTGGGCACGTGGCTCGAGGTTTCCGAGCGAACCATCTACCGCGACATCGCCGACCTGCAGTCGACGGGCGTGCCGATCGACGGCGAGGCCGGCGTCGGCTACATGATGAGGGAGGGTTTCGACCTTCCGCCGCTGATGTTCACGCGTGACGAGATCGTCGCGCTGGTCGCCGGCGCCCGCATGGTGCGCGCATTTGGCGGCGCTGCCATGGCGCGGGCCGCCGACGAGGCGCTGGTCAAGATCGGCGCCGTGCTGCCCGATGCCGAAAAGGACCGCATCGCCCGCACCGAGATCCACACCCCGATGTGGGTGGTGAGCGACGCCGCCCGCGAAGCAATCGACCTGATCGAGCGCGCGGTGGAAAAACGCCAGGTGCTGACCATCGACTACTCCGACGAAGCAGGCCGCAGCACCGTGCGCGACATCAGGCCATTGGGCCTGTGGTTCTGGGGCAAGGTGTGGACGCTGGTCGCCTGGTGCGAGATGCGCGACGACTTTCGCGCTTTCCGCATCGACCGCATTGCTTCAGTGGTCATAGCCGGCCGCGTCTTCAAGCCGGAGCGCGGCAAGCAGCTCGCCGATTTTTACCGTGCGGTGGAGCGCAGTGAGGACTACGGCATGGCGCCGGACCGGGCCGCGCGAACCTAGGCGCGGCGCCTCTTCCTTCTCCCCTTGTGGGAGAAGGTGGCCGAGCGAAGCTCGGTCGGATGAGGGGTGTTCCAGGGAACACCAACGTCTCATTCCTTCCAGCACCCCTCATCCGTCTCGGCGCTGCGCGCCGATCCACCTTCTCCCACAAGGGGAGAAGGAAGAAGCGCCTCAGCCCTCCTCGTCGTCCTTGTCCTTGTCCTCGTCCTTCGACTTCAGCGCCGAGAGCTTGGCGAAGACGGCGTTGGCGTCGAGTTCCGCATCCTCGTCCCTTGGCTTCTCCGGCGCCGGCACGAGGCGCTCGGTCAATGCCGCCGGCAGCAGCGTGTCGCCGGCCGGCTGTGCCTGTTCGCGGCCACGCGAGGCGCGGTTGACTTCCATGTCGAGGTCGATCTGCGAGGCGAGCCCCAGCGTCACCGGATCCATCGGCTGCAGGTTGGCTGAGTTCCAGTGCTTTCTGTCGCGGATCTGGTCGATCGTCGACTTGGTGGTGCCGACGAGGCGCGCGATCTGCGCGTCCTTCAACTCGGGATGGTTGCGCACCAGCCAGAGGATGGCGTTGGGCCGGTCCTGGCGCTTCGACAGCGGCGTGTAGCGCGGACCCTTGCGCTTGGATTCCGGCACCCGCACCTTGGGGTCTGACAGCTTCAGCCGATGGTTCGGATCCTTCTCGGCGCGTGCGATCTCGTCGCGGCTCAGCTGGCCGGTCATGATCGGGTCCATGCCCTTGATGCCTTGCGCCGATTCGCCGTCGGCGATCGCCTTGACCTCGAGCGGATGCAGTCCGCAGAACTGCGCGATCTGCTCGAAGGACAGCGCGGTGTTGTCGACCAGCCAGACGGCGGTCGCCTTGGGCATCAGCAGCGTATTGGCCATTGCAAATATCCTTCTCGTTCGCCCGCGTTCCCGCGCGGGCGGTGGTTTTAGAGCCACCAAAATGGGAAAATCGCGGTTTATATAGCCGCTCCGTTGCCGTTCCGCAACGTTTTTGGAAGGTAGTCGCGAGATGGCGGGAGATATCGAACCTGTCAAGGCAGCCTTGTCGGCTTCAGCATCGCGCCTTCGGTGAGCCGCTCAGCGGCCGCGGCCGCTAGCCCGGCACGATCGGCACCGACGAGCCGAAGCCGCTTCCCATCGTTCGGTACTTCCGGCTGGGGTTTGTCACGGCGGCGGCAAATCCGGCCACCGCATTGTTTTTTGCATCCTCTGCGCTGAGCTTGAATATGCGCGGGCCAACCCAGATATCCGTGGTAGCGCTGGTTTTTGCCATTGCAATCGCCTGGTTTGGCCTTGTCGGCCTGGCTATTTCTCAGCCAGCCATGCGCGAATTCTACAACCGTTTCCGTAAGCCCGTGGACATCGTGCTGGGAGGCGCCTTGATAGCGATTGGTTTTGCCGCGCTTAGCCATTGAAGCGACAAATAGACGGCCTTTCCACCGATTTAATGCATGTCGCGCAAAAGTGTGCAGCGGTTTTGCGATAACGACATGCATAAAAACAACAACCTTAAGCGCGTCGCATGAGGCCGGTCGAACGCGACGCGCTTTAGGCCGATCGTCATCTGCGATTGAGCGGTTCTGTGCTCTTGAGCAAGGCGACGAGTTGGCTTTGCTGACTTGTCCCGGTCTTGGCGAAAATCCGTTCGAGATAGGTCCGGCCGGTCTTCACGGTGATCTTCAAGTCGGATGCCGCATCTTTCAAGGGTCGTCCCTGCGAAAGCGCGGCGGCCAGACGAGCCTCGGAGGGCGTCAGGTCGAACAGGCCCGCGAGCAGGGTTGGTGAAGGCACGACGGAACTGGCGCTTACCGCCGTCGCCGCAACCAGGATGTCCGCGCCGGAGAAAATATCATGTGCGGCGCGGCGCAGCGGCAAAAGATGGATGACCACAGCCGGCCGGCTTTCGTTCGCAGCAACAGGAATGGATCGGATCGCGAAATCGTTGCGGTTCTCGAGAATGGCCCGCTGGAAAAGCGCATTGGCGGAGGCATTGGCGATCGCCATGCCGCCATAGGCGGTTGGCAGAAACATCTCGGTCATTTCTTCCAGCAGGCTGTTGGCCGTCAGCACGCGTCCCGATGCAGCCATGACCGCGGCCGGCAGCCCGATGGTCTCGAGTGCCGAGACGTTCGCCCTGGCCTGTTCCAACCCCAATCGCGCCGAGACCATGCCGGCCCGCGCGAAATGCGGGCGAAGCTGGTCCAGCCGATCGACCGACGCCCGATCGTAGGTGCCATCCTTCATCCACCGTTGAAAGACGAAAGTGACGAGTTCGCCGCTCGGCATCGCAACTGCCGAACAAACGTGCGCGCCGATACCGGCCGCTCTCAGTTTTACCCGCACAGGATCGTTTTCGACCTCTTCGACTGTCAGGAAATCTTCGACCTGAACGAAGCTCGCCGGCTGCATGCTGCACATACGCTGGGTGGCGTCAGAGAATTTCCAGGCGTCGCTGGCGACAAATTCGTCAAACAAGGATCGGATGGCGTTGCCCGAAGAAACGTCACTCAATCTGCCGCGGACCGGAGAATCGGCGCTGAACAGGAAGATGGCGCCAGTGGCCGAACCAGAAATACTGCCGGCAGATTCGAGCGTCTCCCCCCAAAGCTCCGGCACGAAAGCCGCCTCGTAGATCTTGTCCGTCAGATCGTCGAACATGGGCGCAAGCCTGTTTCAGAGTCAGCACGCTACTGGCCCGGATCAGCGCTCCCACCCTCTGACCTAGTCCCGCGCGATCAAAATGCCCACGCTGAAACTGGAGTCAACCGCAGATTGCGGTCGAGTTGTATTCGGATCTGGATAGTGGCCATCATAGCAGCCGCTGCTGTTGCCTCGGACTTCAAAACGACAAAACCCGCCGGACTGGTCCAGCGGGCTCGGAACCGGCGGCGGGAAATCCGCCTGCCTCGGCTCTTGCTTGGCGGATCAAAGCGTCTTGCGGGCGATCCTCTCGATGTCACCACGGTTGATGCCGAGGTCGTTGAGCTCGCGGGCGTTCAAGCGGTTCAGTTCGCGCACGGTTTCATTGTACATGCGCCAGTTACGGAAAGCACGGATCGGGTTCATGGTAGGTCCTCCATCGTTTCGATGCCGCTCAAATAGGCACCGCTGATGAAAAGTTGAACAGACGCTTTTGCATGGCGGCAATGCGTTTGTTGCATTGCGCAATTAAGGTTTTGTTCAGCTTGCTTGCCGACCGTCAGCCGACATCGAGCACGATCTTGCCGATGTGGTCGCCGTCCTCCATCCGCTCATGCGCCCGCCACGCCTCCCTGAGCGGAAAGATCATGTCCATGACCGGTGCTACCTTGCGGGTGCCGAGCAGCGGCCACACCTGCGCCTCCAGCGCCGCGGCGATCGCCGCCTTGAATTCGACGGTGCGCGGCCGCAGCATCGAGCCGGTGTGGGTGAGCCGCTTGGCCATCATCTTCGAGAAGTCGGTGCTTGCCACCGCCCCGCTCTGCGTGGCGATCTGGATGATGCGACCTTCCACCGCCGCGGCCTCGTAGTTTCGCGCCACATAGTCGCCGGCGACCATGTCGAGGATGACGTTGGCGCCCTTGCCGCCGGTCGCGTCCTTGACCGCCGCGACGAAGTCCTCCTCGCGGTAGTTGATCGCCCGGTCGGCGCCGAGCTTCAGACAGGCGTCACACTTCTCCTGGCTGCCGGCAGTGGTAATGACATGGGCGCCGAAGGCCGAGGCAAGCTGGATCGCCGTGGTGCCGATCCCGGACGAGCCGCCATGCACGAGCAGCGTCTCGCCGCTCTTCAGGGCGCCGCGTTCGAAGACATTATGCCAGACGGTGAAGTAGTTTTCCGGTACCGCCGCCGCTTCGGTGTGGGTAAAGCCGGCAGGCAGCGGCAGCACGCTGCCGGCATGCACCTTGACGTATTCGGCATAGCCGCCGCCGGGCGTCAGCGCGCAGACGCGGTCGCCGACGCGCCAGCGCGATATCTCGTCGCCAAGAGCGGCAACTTCGCCTGACGCTTCGAGGCCCGGCAGGTCCGACGCACCAGGCGGCGGCGGGTAGACGCCCTTGCGTTGCTGCACATCCGGCCGGTTGATACCGGCGGCGCGCACCCGGATCAGGATTTCGCCAGGTCCGGGCACCGGCACGTCGCGCGTTTCCGGTTTCAGCACCCGCGGTCCGCCGGGTTCCGAGATCGCGATGGCCGTCATCTTCGCCGGAATCTTGTCCTGTCCACTCGCCATGAATTTTTCCCGTCTCGCTTCGCCAGTTTCTTGCCGACTTGCCGGTTTTATTGCCGACTGTTTGCATCCATGCCCCTGCCCTATGTATGCTCATTGCCAAATCAGGCAAATGGCCACTGCAGCGCCGGGCGTGCGATTGGACGCGCCAAGGACGCTGTAGCCGTTTAATTTTGACGCATGAGCGAGGAGCGACGATGGCGATCTTCGATGACGAACCCAAAAAGAAAGCGCGCCCGCATGAGATCGGGCAGGATCTGTCGCTGCTTTCCGTCGATGAACTGTCCGAGCGGATCGGCATCTTGCGCGACGAGATCGCCCGGCTCGAAGCCGAGCTCAAGACCAAGGGCACCACCAAATCAGCGGCCGAGGCGCTGTTTCGCCGCGAATAGTTTCCAGAGCCGAACCGCCCGCCGCCGAAAAGCTCGAATGCGGCTGTCTTCAGATCCTCCCTAGATTCCAGCCGGATCAGCTAAATGATGTTTGCAAGCTACCGACCGATCCTCTCGCTGCTTCGGGGCACCGCTTTCCTGCTGGCGGCGACCGGGCTGCACGGGCTGTTGTTGCCGTTGCGCGGCCAGTTGGAGGGTTTCTCGACCGCATCGCTCGGCCTGATGGGCACGGCCTGGGCCGGCGGCTTCGTCACCGGCTGCTTCTTTGCGCCGCGCCTGGTGCGCCGCGCCGGTCACGTACGCGCTTTTGGCGCCTTTGCGGCATCGGGAGCCATCGTCGCACTGCTCACCGGCCTGATCATCGACGAATATATCTGGATCCTGCTGCGCGCCTTCACCGGCTTCACCATGGCCGGCGCCTTCATGATCATCGAAAGCTGGCTCAACGAGAAGTCCACCAACGAGAACCGCGGCGCCGTCTTCGGGCTTTACATGATGGTCACCTATGCCTCGATCATGGGCGGCCAGATGATCGTTGCCGGCGGTGACGTGAAGTCGGCCTCGCTGTTCATGATCACCGGTATCCTGTTCTGCCTGTCGCTCATTCCGACCGCAGTGTCGACGGCTTCGCATCCCAAGCCGCTGCAGGACGTCTCGCTCGACGTCAAGGGGCTCTATGTCAATTCGCCGGTGTCGGCGATCGCCTGCGTTCTGATCGGCGTCGCCAACGGCGCCTGGGGCACGCTTGGCGCTGTCTATGGCGCCCGCATCGGCATTTCCACGGCCGAGATCGCGCTGATGATGAGCCTGGTGGTCGTCGCCGGCGCCGCCATGCAGCTTCCGGCCGGGCGTCTCTCCGACAAGACCGACCGCCGCTTCGTGCTGGCGGGCCTGGCCTTCGGCGCGGCGCTGTTCGCCCTGGCGCTGTTCCTGTTCGAGCCGCGCTCCGGCGTCTTCGTCATCGTCTGCACCGCCGCCTACGGGGCCTTTGCCTACACGCTTTATTCGATCGCGGTGGCCCATGCCAACGACCACGCCCGGGCGGAGGATTTCGTCAAAGTGTCCGGCGGCCTGCTGCTGCTCTATGGTTTCGGCACGATGATCGGGCCGCTGCTGGCCGCCGGCCTGATGGGCTGGATGCGTCCGGAAAGCCTGTTCCTTGCAACGGCCCTCGCGCATCTTTGTCTGGCAGGCTATACGCTGCTGCGCATCAGCCGGCGCGCACCGGTGCCAATCGAAGACCGCGACGCCTTCAAGACGCAACCGGCCGAGCGTTCGATCACCCCGGAAGCCTTGCGGCTGGATCCGCGCAGAAAGCCTGAAACCAACGGTTGAGATTTGGAAAACTTTGCCTCACAAATAAGGCATGATGTTTTCCGACGCCTTCATGGCGATTGCCGACCCCAACCGGCGCTATCTCTTGGAAGAGCTTCGGCGCGGCCCGAAGACTGTCAACGAACTGGCCGCCGGGTTGCCGGTCTCGCGCCCGGCGGTTTCGCAGCATCTGAAAGTGCTGCTCGACGCCGGGCTGGTCAACGCCAAGCCGGAAGGGACAAGGCGCGTCTATACGGTCAGCAGTGCCGGCTTCCTGAAGCTCAACATCTGGCTCGACCAGTTCTGGGAAGTCGAGCAGCTTGGCTCGCCCGGAAGCTGAGGTGCGCCGTCGCATCTTTGCCAGTAGACAGGCATGGCGAAGCTCCTCTGGATCCAGGTGCTGGCGCTGAGCCGCACATCTCATTGAAACAATGTCAGACACCGGCCTAAGCGTTCCAGCTTGGACGTTTCTGAACGCGGTCGAGCCAATGATGGACATTGACGAGCGAGTCCGGGATGTCGGCTCCGAAGAAGGCGCCAAGCCACGCTGCGACGGCGGCGGTGATGTCGGCGACGGAGTACTGGTCGCCCGCGATGAACGGGCGGCCATCGGCGATCTCGCGGTCAAGCCACGCCCACTTTGCCGGAACGGCTTCGCGCTGGGTTTCGGCGAAAGCCGGGAACTGCACAAGCCGCTCCGCAAACATGGGATCGGAATGCAGCGCAATGCTGCCGATCGTTCCGAAGATCTCGATCTCGGCGCGGCGGTTCCACATCTCGACCTTGCCTTGGCTGACCGCGTCCGAGCCGAACAGTGCCGGCGTTGGATGAAGCGCCTCCAGATAGCGGCAGATGGCGATGCTTTCGGTGATCACCGTGCCGTCATCGAGCACGAGCACGGGAATCTGGCCGAGTGAGTTGAGCTCAAGGAATTGCGGGGTTTTGTGCTCGCCTTTTGTCAGATCGACATCAACCCGCGGAACGTCGATGCCTTTCTCAGCCATGAAGATACGAACGCGATAAGAATTCGGACCAATGCCGCAGTAGAGTTTCATCATATCCTCCCGATTGTGTGGTCTTTGGTTCAGGCCGTGGCGCTCACGCGCATTCCAGCCGCAGGTTGTCGAGCATCTGGCTCCAGCCAGCCTGATGGTTTTTGGGCTGATCATGGCCGTCAAGAAAGGCGCCTTGCTCGGTCATCACCAGCCGGCAGCCTGTGCCTTCCGGACTGAATTCAACCGTCAGCAGGCCGACAAACAATCGCTGGCCGCTGCTGGTCATGCCACCAGCCGAGACGATGCGCTGGTCGCGCACGATGTCGAGGTAGCGCGTCTCGTTCACATAACTCTCGCCATCCTTGGGTCCGAAACGGCTGAGCGCAATGCCGCCCACTTGGAACTCGAAGCGGTCAATGCTGCTTTCCCAACCCTCGCCGGGCGAGCCCCAGCGCTGCAATGCGGCGGGATCGGACCAAGCGGCGAACACCCGCGCCGGCGAAGCGTCGTAGCTGCGTTCGAGCACTATGGTCGAATGGATGACGGAGCGTTCGCTCATGTTGGCCTCCTCAATTTCCTTCGGTTTCGTCTTTGGTTTCCGCAAGAAAGCCGCCGAGCCGGTCGAGCCGCTGTTCCCAACTCAGGCGCCGTTCGTTGATCCAGTGTTCGGCGGTCCTCAGCGCCCTCGGCTCGAGCTGGCAGGTGCGCACCCGGCCGAGCTTTTCGGTGCGGACGAGACCGCTCGCCTCGAGCACGTTCAGGTGCTGGACGACCGCCGACAGCGACATCGCCAGCGGCTCGGCCAACTGGCTGACCGATGCGGGGCCGCACGACAGCCGCTCCACCATGTGCCGCCGCGCCGGGTCGGCGAGCGCCTGGAACATCAGGTCGAGCTGGGCGGTATCGTGCAGCATCGGGCTTGATCGTTGTTGTAGGGGAAGTTTCAAATAGGGCTGCGCTTCCTCGATCACGCGGGCCACAGACGGCCGCAGCGAACACTGAAGCGATTACTTAACTATTGCCGATGGTGTGTCAAGGTCCGCTCCGCGCTTACCTGGCTTGGCTATGGGCGACGATGGCATCAACGATCGCGGCCCAATCGTCGGGATGCAGTTCGTGGCCGCCGCCTTCAATGCGGACCAGCCTGGCGCCGGCAACTGCTTCGGCCAGAGCGACGCCATGCTCGACCGGAAAGATCGGATCGTCGGTGCCGTGGATGACGAGGAGCGGAACCTTCAAGTCGTGCAGGCCACCCTTGCAATCCTCGCTGCCCCGATCCTCGCCGGTCTTGAGCATGAAATGATTGGTCGCGCTTAAAAAACCGCCGGACCGGTCGTAGTCCTGTTCGACGAAGGCCCTCGTCCGCTTCTGGTCGAAGGGATGCGCGGTGCCGGCGATCGCATGTGCGTCCTTGACGATGTAGGCGACCACCTGGGCTCGGTCCGACCAGTCGACCTTGGCGCCTTCGGCCGAATGCTTCATATAGGCTTCGGTCGTCCCTGGCAGATGCGAGGTGTCGATCCCGATTGGCGAAGTGCTGATCGCCGTTAGCGAGAGGATCCGCGACGGATGTTTCAACGCCACAAGCTGTGCGATCATGCCGCCCATCGACATGCCGACGACATGCGCTTTCGCGATGCCATGATTGTCGAGGACGCGGATGGCGTCGTCCACCATGTCGTCAAAAGTGTAAGGCGGTTCGCCCGGCGCATATTTGGTCGAACGGCCGGTATCGCGATTGTCATAGCGGATCACGAACCGGCCGTTGCCGGCCAGTTTCCGGCAGAACGCCTCAGGCCACCAGAGCATCGAAGCCATCGCGCCCATAATCAGCAGCATCGGCGGATGCGCGGGATCGCCAAACGTCTGCGACGCGATTTCGGGTTCCGCTGCCTTGGTCATGGTCGCCGTCTCCTCTCTGCAAAACCGATTGCATTTCGCAATCAGTTGCACGATAATAAAACTGATATGATGATGCAACCGGTTTCTGTCGGAGATTCGCATGAGCATCGATCATCGTTCTGGGTGCCCGATCAACCTGTCGCTTGAAGTGTTCGGCGACCGGTGGAGCCTGATCATCCTCCGCGACATGATTTTCGGCGGCAAACGCCACTTTCGCGACCTGCTCAACGGGTCATTGGAACGCATCGCTTCCAACATCCTCGCCGATCGGCTGAAGCGGCTGATGGAACTCGGCATGCTGACCAGGGCCGACGATCCCACCCACAAGCAGAAGGCGATCTACAGCCTGACCGAAATGGCGATAACGCTGGTGCCGATCCTGGCGCATCTCGGCGCCTGGGGTCGCGTCTGGCTGCCGGTCAGCGAGGAGCTCTCGATCCGCGCCGAGCTTCTGGAAAAGGGCGGCCCGCCGATGTGGGAAAAGTTCATGGACGAACTGCGCCACGAACATCTGGGCACGCCTTCCGACACGCCGCCGGATGCCACCGTGCGTGCGACGTTGCAGGCCGGATACGAGGCGGTTGTCGCCCAAAAGGCGCCGGGCGCCGGGTGCGATGCCGGCGCCTGACCAACTTATTTTCCCCATCGCAGGGCGGCTCTGCTATTAAAGCCATTGAAAACTATAATTTACGGGATTGGAAAAGCCCTTGGTTGAGAACTCTAAGGATACTGCCCGCGCGCGGGCCGATTTGCGTTTCAAGAAGCAGGAAGAGGCAGCCACGGTTCGTCAGAAGGCGATGGCGGAATATGTCGCTGAGAGCGATGCCCGCCAGATAAAGACCAACAAGCTGAGGGCGCTCCGCCTTGCCAAGGAAGCGGAAGACCTCGCCAATGCGCTGGCTGCTCCGGTGAAGAAGCCGACACGCGCCAAGAAAAAATAGCGGTCCGGCGTGTCAGGCGGGCCTGTCCTGCCGTCGGCAGGTGCTGACAACGAGGCGGCTGCTTCACCGCCTTTTAAATGTCGTTACAGCAAAACCGCTGCGCACCCTCGTTCAAGCCCGAAGCATGCTTTGCGCGACATGCATTAGCTCATGGTTATGTCGCGGCTGGCTGCTCGCATCGATACTGAGAAGCCGGCCAGGACATCGACCAGTGCGATGACCATCAAAATGAAGAAAACCGAGTGCGCCGCGCCCTTCACCAGCAGGAACTCGACCAGGAACGCCACGAAGACGAAGGTCGACAACAGGTGGTCCATGATCGAGGCGCTCGTCGTGCGCGTCGATTTCAAGATTTCGACGAAGAAGAGAAGCAGCCCGATCAGCACGATCAGATCGCCGAGCGTCATCGAGAACACTCCGCCCGACATCATGCGGATCGAGAACATTTGAATTGCCCAGGGATCGTCGCCGCCGCCGAATATTCCCAGAAGCCCAAGATTATAGAGGACGAAGGGTACGATCAGCAGCGGGATGGCACCGAACATCAGAAGGCTCCGGTTGGACAGCCTTCTCTAGTATGCGCTCGGCGTTCGCCGTCAAGAATTTTCGCATGCGACCGCGAACACGGACAAAGACCGTGCGAAATAACAGTACCAGCCGGTACGGCTGCCATAGGCATGGCTGCTGGCATATTTGACAACAATTCGAGGGGCGATCATCTGCGCAAAACGCAGAAAGACCGGCGCGATGGCCGGTCCTTCGATAGTCACAAGCCGTCGAAAGCGTTCTCAGCTTTCCTTCGGCTCCAGAACCTGGCGACCGCGATACATGCCGGTCTTCAGGTCGATATGGTGCGGGCGGCGCATCTCGCCGGAATTCTTGTCCTCGACATAGGTCGGGGCCTTCAGCGCATCGGCCGAGCGGCGCATGCCGCGCTTCGACGGGGAGGTTTTTCGTTTCGGTACGGCCATGGATATGCTCCACTACATGGTCAAAATGCCCCGGCTGCCCTCGTGAAAGGGCCGCGTCAGGGCCGGAATCTGAGAAAGTCGGGTGCCTATACACGCCCTGCGCCGTTTTGGCCAGCGCCGTCGCGAATTTTTTTAAGCTATCGCAGACAGCCGACATAGGCGCCGGACCGACCCGCGCGCCGCTCGATCAGCGAGGCCAGCCGTCTCAGCCCCGGCCCGGGCTTCGCCGGGTTGCGGGCGATCGGGTTCGGCAGGGTGACGGCAAGCAGCGCCGCCTGGCGACGCGACAATCGTTTTGCCGAAACCCCGAAATGGTGCTGGGCGGCGGCCTCGATGCCATAGATGCCCGGCCCCCATTCAGCGATATTGAGATAGATTTCCATGATGCGCCGTTTCGACATCACCATGTCGACATAGACGGCCAGCGGCAGCTCGACGACTTTCCGGACCGAGCCCAGCGGCCGTGACCACAGATAGAGGTTCTTGACGCTCTGCATGGTGATGGTCGAGGCGCCGCGCGTCATCTCGCCGGCCAGCGCGTCGTCGACGACGCCCCTCAATTCGCCGAGGTCGATGCCGCGATGGAAACAGAACTGCCCGTCCTCCGACATGATGACCGAATGTGCCAGCGCCGGCGCCACATCGTCAATCGAGACCCAGCGCCGGTCATAGCCGGAAAACGTCGCCAGATCCTTCAGCATCAGTGTCGATACCGGATGCACGAACGGCGGCAGATACAGAAAGGTCAACACCACCGGCATCAGCGCCAGCACCACGGCGACGGAGATACCGCGCCGGACCCAGTGCCGAGGCCAACGTTTGAGACCGATGCGATTGCCGCGTTTCGGCCTCACCATGTCCAGCCCTTCGGTTTCGTGATCGACGATCGGTTCCGCCAAGCCGCTCAATCCATGCTGCTCCCTGCCCCCGGCATAATGGCGCTTGGCTTCTTGCGCAACGTCTGAGTGTCGGCTACCCGTCCCCGGCATGGCGAAAGAGGATCAAATACCGTTCGAGGCAGCGCTTCTCGCACGCACAGGGCCGATCGAGGCGCTGCTCAGGCGGTTGCTCGACGACCGCCCGCTTTCAGGCGAGATCGCGCGGCCGCAGCGTCTGATGGAGGCGATGCGCCACGGCGTGCTGAACGGCGGCAAGCGCCTGCGCCCTTTCCTGGTCATGGAAAGCGCCGCGCTGTTTTCCGCCGACGGCGAGGCGGCGCTGCGCGTGGCGGCGGCGCTCGAATGCGTGCATTGCTATTCACTGATCCATGACGATCTGCCGGCCATGGACGACGACGATCTGCGCCGAGGCCAGCCGACCGTTCACAAGGCCTTCGACGAGGCGACCGCCATCCTCGCCGGCGACGCCTTGCTGGCGCTCGCCTTCGACATCATTGCCGACGAAGCGACAATGCTGCCGGCCGAACGGCGGGCGGCGCTGGTGCTGGCGCTGGCCCGCGCCGCCGGAGCCGGCGGCATGGTCGGCGGCCAGATGCTCGATCTCGAAGCCGAGCGTATCCGGCCGGAGGAAGCCGGCATCATCCGGCTTCAGGCGATGAAGACCGGCGCGCTGATCCGCTTCGCCTGCGAGGCGGGCGCAATTGTTGCCGGCGCGCCGACGGCCGACCGTGAAAGACTGGCGGAATTCGGCTCGGCGATTGGGCTTGCCTTTCAACTTGCCGACGACCTGCTCGATCTGACGGCGGATGCGCGCCAGATGGGCAAGGCGACAGGCAAGGATGCAGCCGCCGGCAAGGCGACGCTGGTGGCGCTGCACGGCGCCAATTGGGCGCGGGACCAGCTTCAAGGCCTCGTCGACCAGGCCCACTCCTTGCTTTGTCCCTATGGCGAAGACGCCGTGCTTCTGAAGCAGGCAGCGGAATTCGTGGCGGCCCGCAACAGCTGACGCTGTTCCAAGCTGTATTCCCGTACTATGGCGCGCCGTGTAGCCAAGGAGGGTTGGCGAACTGTTCGGCCAGGAAATCCACGAACACGCGCACGCGCGGCGACAGAATTCGGCCAGGCGGATAGACAGCGCAGATTGGCGCTCCGTCAGGATGATTGTATCCGGTGAGCAGCGCGGTCAGTCTGCCTGCCTTGATATCCGGCCCGACCAATATCTCCGACATGCGGATTATACCTATACCGGCGAGCGCAAGCCGGCGTAGCGCTTCGGTGCTGTTGGCCTCTATCGGGCTGCGGATACGCATGCTTTGCAGACCGTCCGGGCCATCGAACTCCCAGATATTGAGACCACCGCGTGCTGTGACGCCAAGACAGACATGACCTTGAAGGTCGTCTGGCGTTGTCGGCATGCCATGTCTTTCGAGATATCGAGGTGATGCGCAAATGACACGGCGATTGGGCGCCAGCCGCCGCACCACCAGCCTCGAATCGCTGTGTGCGGCAACGCGCACGGCGACGTCGGTTTCCTCAGCCAACAGGTCGACAATCGCATCTGTGAACATCAGCTCGAGCTCGACGGCCGGGTAGCGATCGATGAAGGCTGGCAACATCGGCACGATCAAGCGATGGCCGAAGGCGCTCGGAAGACTGACGCGCAGCCGGCCGCGCGGTTCTGCTCCGGGTTGAACCGCGATTTCAGCCTCTTTGATGTCGTTCAGGATGCGGCGAGCGCTTTCGGCATAGGTGCTGCCTTCCGCCGTCAAGCTGATGCGCCGCGTCGAGCGCTGCAGCAAGCGCACGCCAAGGCGGGACTCAAGCCGACCGATGATTTTGCTGACGGCCGAAGGTGTCATCCGCAGCCGGCGTGCCGCTGCCGAGAAGTCGCCTTCCTCGACAACTGCCAGGTACACACCCATCGTCTCTTGCCGGTCGATAATATCTATTCCAATTCGTCACAGATGAACGGAAACTATCACCGATTATCAGCAGATGCGAACCATAATATGTTTTCCTCTTCAGCATGCAAAATGCTGGCGAGGAGGTGCCATGAGTTCAGAACACGTAAACCTGCGAGATGCTCACGACGTGCATCAGTGGGCACGTCGTCAGCGCAGCGCCGCAATTGGGCGGTGGTGTCTTTGGCTTATCCGTACGCTCAATCGGTCACGTCAAGGAATGGGAAAACGCTCAAGGCGAAGCAACGTCCGGGCTAGCGCAGCCGGCCGATCGGAATGATTTCTGGCGATGTTGGAGCGTATGGCTCGCCACGCCAGTTGCCGAGCCATTCTTCGACGACCAGCCCGGCCCGATCCAGCATCTGCGCAAGGCTTTCCTTTGTCGGGAAGGCGATTTTCGATTCGGCGCTGAGCACGCGTCCGCTGCCGGGCATTTCGTAATGGGTCGAGTAAGTGACGACACCGGTACCGGAATCGTGGCGGAAATCGTTCCACGCTCTTACCGTGCCCAATTCGGGATGACTGAGTTCCCGTTGCGACCGTTCCGGCGTCCACTCGAGCCATTCCTGCGCGACTGGATTTCGCGTGTCGAAGATGAAGCGCCCATCGGGCGCCAGATGAGCGGCGATCGTGGCAAGCACCGCCTCTCGATCTTCTGCCGTGAGGAACACCTGGAAAGCGTGCCCGGTCAAAAGCACCAGATCGAAGCGTCGTCCGAGCCGGACGTTGCGCGCATCGGCCTCGACCCAGTCGACCCTCTGCCCGCCGGCTCTGCGGCGCGCGATATCGAGCATCGCCGGCGCGGGATCGACGCCGGTCACCCTGCGCCGATCGGCGAGCGCGGCGGCCAGCTGCCCGGTGCCACAGCCGAGATCGAGAACCGAGCCGGCGTCCCTGGTGAAGCCGACGCAATAATCGAAATCCACGCCGCCTTCGTTCTCGATATCGTAGAACTGGACGAGATCGGGATCGCTGTAGAGACGGTCGGACATCGCGGGCCTATAGCTGGAACTTTGCTTTTATGCGCCTGGCGCACTCCAGCGGCGTCAGCGTGCTGGTGTCAATTTCGAGATCGTAGCCGATATCCTTGTGCACGCGGTCATATTGCCAGCGCGCCAGCCCTGGCAAGCGGTCGGCCCGCTGGATTTCGCGGGCCTCGAGAACGTCCAGCGGAGCGAAGACGCCGACCAGGCGTAGATCAAAGCCCGACAGCAATCTCAGATACTCGGATATCTCGCCACCGCACAGCACGTCATCGACAATGAGGTTGTTGCCTTGTCCCGCCATCGCGGCGATGGCGTGCCGCATGCCTCGCAGGGTTCGCTCACCGACCGGCCCAACCCTGATGACTGACCTGGAACTTGCCGCTTTCCTCGATCACTTCATAGGCGAAACCGGCGGCATCATCCTGAAGGGCTTCGGGCAGCATGTCGATAAACGTATCCATCTGAACATGCAGGAAGGGCTCGGTGGTCATCGTCTGCAACGCCTTGGCGACCGAACTCTTGCCAGCGCTGCCGACGCCGTTGAGAAGGATGATCTTGGCGGTCATGTTTCCAGCACTTTCAGCGGCTGCGCGAGGCGCCGACATATCGCCTTTACCGATTCCGCACCACAATGCATGCACCGCCGACGCTTTGCAGTTTCCGGCAGATGTTGTCGGCCTTGGCTTTGGAGTCGGCGCCGATGCGGACAGCATAGATCCCGCGCCTGCCGATCGGCGAGCGCACCCGGCTGACCACCGGATCATGGCCCTTGAGCAAGGCCGGAAACCGGCGCTTCACGCCAGTCCATTGATTGAGCGCCGCGGCGCGGCGGAAATTGCCGGCCACCTGCACGCCCCACGGCTTGATGTTGATCGACGCCATGGCCACGGTTTGGGACTTGATGACCGGCAGTTTTCGGCAGGCGACCGCGAAGCTCGCTTTCTTGTCGAGCGGCTGGATGCTGCCGGCATAGGCGGTGTCGGTGAACCTGTCGGCCGGCTCGCCCATGATGTCCAGAACGTAGTTTTCGGTCTCCATCGGCAGGAAGCCGCCGGAACTCAGCCAGCGCGACACCCGGCTTTCGCCGGCATTGTAGGCGGCGGCGGCCAGGCCCAGATTGCCGAAGCCGGTTTTCATCTCGGCGAGATATTTTGCCGAAGCCGGGATGGCCTGCTCGATATCGAAGGAATTGGCGAGACCGCGTATCTTGGCGGTGCCCGGCATGAACTGGGCTATGCCTTCGGCGCCGACCGGACTGACCGCATTGGGATCGAAGCGGCTTTCCTTCCAGATCAGCCGGGCAAAGAAATCCTTGGGCAGGCCGTTTTGATCGGCATGCGCCTCGATCAGATTGCAAACCCGGTCGAGCAGCCGCTGCTTGGCGGGACGCGGCGGATCGGCGTGGACGGCTGTCGCCCAGCCCAGCCCACCAAGCAAAACCAATCCACCAAGCAAAATCGGCGTCGCCCAGGGGAAGCGCCGCATCGACCTACTCCGCCGCTGCCTTGCCAGGTTGCCCAAACCGCTGCTCGATATAGTCGGCGACCATTTTCTCGAAGTCGGCGGCGATCGAAGGGCCGCGCAGCGTCGCCGCCTTCCTGCCGTCGACGAATACCGGCGCCGTCGGCGTCTCGCCGGTGCCGGGCAGCGAAATGCCGATATCGGCATGCTTGGATTCACCTGGACCGTTGACGATGCAGCCCATCACCGCGACTTTGAGGTTTTCGACGCCGGGATATTTTTCACGCCACACCGGCATGTTCTTGCGCAGATCCGCCTGGATATCCTGCGCGAGTTCCTGGAACACGGTCGAGGTGGTGCGGCCGCAGCCGGGGCAGGCGGCGACGATCGGTACGAACTGCCGAAACCCCATGGTCTGCAGGAGTTCCTGCGACACTTGCACCTCGCGGGTGCGGTCGCCGTTCGGCTCCGGCGTCAGCGAGATGCGGATCGTGTCGCCGATGCCTTGCTGGAGAAGAATGCCCATCGCCGCGGACGAGGCGACGATGCCTTTCGAACCCATGCCGGCCTCTGTGAGGCCGAGATGCAGCGCGTGGTTGGAGCGGGTGGCAAGCTCGGTGTAGACCGCGATCAGATCCTGCACGCCGCTGACCTTGGCCGACAGGATGATCTTCTCGCGGCCAAGGCCGATCTCCTCGGCCATGTCGGCCGACAGGATCGCCGACTGCACGATCGCCTCGCGCGTTACCTCCTGCGCGGTCAGCGGAAAGCCCTGGCGCTGGTTGTCGTCCATCAGCCTGGTCAAAAGCTCCTGGTCGAGCGACCCCCAATTGACGCCGATGCGCACCGGCTTGTCGTGACGGATCGCCATCTCGACGATAGCTGCGAACTGCCGGTCCTTCTTGTCCTTGAATCCGACATTGCCGGGATTGATGCGGTATTTGGCCAGCGCCTCGGCGCAAGCCGGGTGGTCGGCGAGCAGCTTGTGGCCGATATAGTGGAAATCGCCGACCAGCGGCACATTGATGCCGAGCCGTTCGAGCCGCTCGCGGATGGCGGGCACGGCGGCGGCACTCTCGTCGCGATCGACGGTGATGCGCACGATCTCGGACCCGGCGCGATGCAGCGCCGCAACTTGAGCGACGGTCTTGTCGACATCGGCGGTGTCGGTGTTGGTCATCGACTGAACGACGACAGGGGCGCCCCCGCCGACCATCACGCCGCCGACGTCGACACCGACAGACGTGCGGCGCGAGAAGGGTGAAGAAAAATATCCGGTCATGGCCGGCTGCCCTTTGTTAGCGCCGAATTCCGGAATCGGTTTCCGGAAACAATCTGCGCAAAAATCAAAATACAGCGTCCATTGCGCGTCCGAAAGGAGGCGCGGCGCTATAGAAGGTCCCGGCATGAGGTGGAGGAGCAAAGATGGCTTGTCAATGGCGATAGGCAGGCAAACCTGTCAAATCGAACCGCCGGACAAACAGGGAAACGCTCCGGCGGCATTGGTTGCCACCGGAGAAGATGGTCGGGCAAAGCGCGCACTGTTCCCTGCATGAACCCGAAACCGAAAGGATTTTCGGAAAGGACCATGCGCCGAAATCAGAAGCACGACAGCGCCCTTTGCGCGTCCAAAGGACGCGCAGCGCCGTAGATGAGCGTCAGTGCGTGGTGGGTTTCGGCTTCGCCTTCAATTTCTCAATCTCGTCCTTGAGCGCCAGCTTGCGCCGCTTGAGATTCACGATTTCGAGGTCGTCGACCGATGGATGGTTCATCGCATCATCGATTTCGCGTTCGATGTCGCCGTGTTTCCGCTGCAGCTCATCAAGATGGGATGCAAGAGACATGATTGGTTCTCCCTTTCATGGTTTCCTCGATTGCAGCCGTCAAGGCGCGTCCCACCGCAATTTCGCTTCTGTGACGGCATAATGACAGTGTGCCACTATCGGGCACCGATGTCGAATGCTGCGTGGTAGCATTCCACGACAATACGAAATGTGGTATTGGCTGCGCGCCGGTGCAAGATACCTCCGGCCTCGCCCAATCAGGCCCATTTTTGGGCGCCGCAGACGTGCAGACGGTAAATAATGTCCGAACAGGAACAGGCCGATATCCGCCTCGAATATTCTCGGCTAAAGCAAGAACACGCCGATTTCGACGCGGCGATCAACGCGATGATCGCCATGGGCTGCGACCCTCTGCAGATCCAGCGCATGAAGAAGAAAAAGCTCTTCCTGAAAGACCGGCTGATGGCGCTGGAAGACCGGATCATCCCCGACATCATCGCGTGAGCGAATCCCACTTACGGTCGCGACAAATCCTGCTCATCCCGTGATCGAAAGCCTCGCGGCGCGTTCGCGCAGCAGGGCGATGAGATCGCCGGTCTTTTCCTCGGAAGTGTCGATGGGAACCACCAGGCATATCGTCGCCTCGACCTTGCCGGCAGCTGAAAAGACCGGCGCGGCAAGGCACTTTGTATAGGCGTCGACAAGACCGGAAGTCATACAGTAGCCGGCAGCCCCGGCCGTAGCGATATCTTCTATGAAGTCGTACAGCAGCAATCTGCGGCCATCCGGCAGGACGAGATCGTCTTCGGACACCATGTCTTCGATAACAGCCCGTTCGAAACCGGCGAGAAGCAACCGCCCGGAAGCGGTCCAGGGAAGCGGTATCTGCAGACCCGTGGCCGAACTGATCCGGAACGGCCTGGTGCCCGGGCTTGAATGGACAATCGTGTAGCGGCCGCTTTGCAGCATGCACAATTCGGAGGTCTCGCCTGTCTCGCGCGAAAGATCGTCGACTTCCTGACGCCCTCTCCTGAGCAGGTCGTTGCCGCGCACATAGTCCATTCCGTAGAGATAAAGCTTCTTCCCGAAATAGACGCGATTGCCGTCGCCGGCCATTTCCAGCAGGCCCGCATCCACGAGCGAGCGCACAAGCGTGTAGATCGTCGAGCGCGGCGCATTCACTCCCTTGGCGAGATCGCCAATCCCGATCGCTCGCTGGTTCGCATGAAGAAACTCCAGGATATGGAGCACGCGGTTGAGACCCTTCTCGCGGGAGCCCGCAATCCTGTCTTCGTCCGGACCAGCGTCCGGCCGAACTGCCAAGCCATTGCCATCTTGCATTGCTGATTCCTGGTGTTAGTATCTGTCTCGTACAGGATACATGTGTCTTTTGTAAGAGACAATCCAGCAGATTACCGATGCATGTATCGGCAAAGGGGAACACAACACGAAAAGGAGGTCGCCGTGAACGACACATCCAAAAGACGTGATTTTCTGAAACTGGCCGGGCTTGCAACGGCCGGAGTGGTGGGCGCAGCGACAACAGTCGATGTTCAGAAGGCGGCGGCGCAGGCGGCACCGGACAGCCTGCTGCGCACCGTTCTCGATCGCGGCAAGGTGATCGTCGGCACCGGCAGCACCAACGCGCCCTGGCACTTTGAAAACGATGCCGGCGAACTGGTCGGCATGGACATCACCATGGGGCGCATTCTTGCCAAGGGACTTTTCGACGATACGACCAAGGTCGAGTTCGTCATGCAGGATCCGGCCCAGCGCATTCCGAACGTGACCACCAACAAGGTCGACATTTCGATCCAGTTCATGACCATGACCGCCCAGCGCTCGCAGCTGATCCACTTCTCCCGGCCCTATTACGTCGAAGGCATCGCCTTGCTGACCCTTCCGAACGCCGAAAACAAGACCTTCGACAAGCTGCTTGCCGGCGGTTCGGCGACGCGGGTTTCCATTCTGCAGAATGTCGATGCCGAGGCAAATGTGCACATCGTCCTGCCGGAGTCGCAGGTGATGCAGATAGACACGCAGGCCAACGTGCTGCAGGCACTGGAATCGAAACGCGTCGACGCCGCCGCCGTCGATCTGTCGACGGTTCGATGGCTCGCCTCGCGCAATCCGGACAAATACTTCGATGCCGGCAAGAGCTGGTTCTCGATGCTTTACGGCGCCGCGCTTCGGCAAGGCGACCCCGACTGGCTGACCTTCGTCAACACGACCTTCACCACCGCCATGTTCGGCCATGAGACGGCGCTCTACGACGCTGCATTCAAGGACTATTTTGGACAGGAGCCGCCGGCGCGCCATCCCGGCTTCCCGGTCATCTGATGCAACCAGGCGGAAGGGCTTGCGCCCTTCCGCGGCTTATCGTCGACAGCCCTCGGTATGACAGGGACACATGGGCTATACCCTGAACTTCAACCTGATCTGGCGGCATTTCGACAAGCTTTGGGGCGGGCTGCTGCTCAGCCTCGAGCTGGCCGTGATCTCCATCGCGATCGGCATCCTCATCGGACTGCTTCTGGCGGTCTGGTACGTGTCGGCCGGGCGTGCGGTGCGGACCGTCATCGCCGCCTATGTCGAGTTCATCCGCAACGTGCCGCTGATCCTGCTCGTCTATCTCGTCTTCTACGGCCTGCCGACGGTGGTCGACATTGCCTACAGCGCGCAGACCTCGTTCATTGCCACGCTGTCGCTCTATAGCGGCGCTTATCTGGTCGAGGTGTTCCGCTCGGGGCTCGAAGCGGTTCCGCGCGGACAGCTCGACGCCGGCAAGGCGATCGGCCTGACGCCATGGCAAAGGCTGATCCATGTGCGCCTGCCGACGATGCTGCGCATAACGCTGCCCGCGCTTTCCAACACGTTCCTGTCGCTGTTCAAGGACACGTCCGTTGCTTCGGTCATTTCGGTGCCCGAGCTCACCTACGGCGCCCAGTGGATCAACTTCAACACCTTCCGCATCGTCGAGGTCTACCTTGTGGTGACGGCGATGTATCTCTTGACGGGCTACGCGCTTCTTTTTGCACTTCGGCTTGTCGAGCGCCGGTTCAGGGCAGCGCACTAGGATGCTTGGCCAGATCGCCTATGCCTTGCCCTTCCTGGCCCAGGGTTTTGCCGTGACGCTATGGGTGTCGCTGCTGGTCGTGGTGTTGTCGCTGGTCGCTGGCGTGATGATGGGCGTCGGCCTTGTCTATGGCCCGGCTCCGCTGCGCTGGGCAGTGCGCATTTTCAGCGATACCATTCGCGGCATTCCGATCCTGGTGCTCATCTTCTTCGTCTATTACGGCCTGCCTGCCGTCGGCCTCCATCTGGAATCCTTCTGGGCAGCCGTGCTGGCGCTCACCCTGTTCAAGACGGCGCAGGTCATCGAGTATCTGCGCGGTGCGGTCGGTTCCATACCGAAGGGGCAGTCCGAAGCGGCGATGGCGATCGGGCTGACCTTTCGCCAGCGACTGGCCTACGTCATCTTCCCGCAGGCGTTCAGGCGTTTCCTGCCGCCATGGATCAATGGCGTCACCGATGCGGTGAAGGGCAGCGCGCTGGTCTCGCTGCTCGGCATCACCGACCTGATGCACGCCATCAACCAGGTCATCGGCCGCACCTACGAAGCGATGCCGCTCTACATCCTCGGCGCGGTCATCTATTTCGCCGTCAATTACGCGCTCTCCCTGGCCAGCCGACGGTTGGAGCGGCGTTTCTCCTTCATCCGGGAATAGCAAGATGCCCATCGCCACGCCCGCCAATCCGGCGCTTCTCGATGTCTCCGAGGTTTCCAAATCCTTTGGATCCGTCGCGGTCCTGCGCTCCGTCAGCCTGCAGGTGACGCGCGGCGAGGTGGTGACTGTCATCGGGCCTTCCGGCAGCGGCAAGACCACGCTGCTGCGCTGCGTCAACTTCCTGGAGAGCTACGACAGCGGCTCCATCCGCATCGACGGCAAGGAGGTCGGCTTCCGCGATACGGGAACACGCCAGCGCCGCAGCGAGCGTGACCTGGCGAAGATGCGGGCCGAAACCGGGATGGTGTTCCAGAGTTTCAATCTGTTTCCGCATCTGACGGCGGCCGGCAACATCATGCTTGGCCTGCGCAAGGTGCGCGGCAAGAGCAGTACCGAGGCCCGCGCCATTGCCGAGCACTGGCTCGGCCGGGTCGGCCTTGCCCACAAGGCCGACAGCCTGCCGGCCGAGCTTTCCGGCGGCCAGCAGCAGCGTGTCGGCATCGCCCGCGCGGTGGCGATGGAGCCAAAAATCCTGCTTCTTGACGAGATAACCTCCGCGCTCGACCCGGAACTCGTCGGCGAGGTGCTCGAGGTCGTGCGCAGCCTGGCCGAGGACGGCATGACGATGGTGATGGTCACGCACGAGATGGCCTTTGCCCGCGATGCCTCGAGCCGAATCATCTTCATGGCAGATGGCGGCGTCAGCGCCGCAGGGCCGCCCGCCGAGATTCTGGGCGCGGAGATCGACAATGAGCGTCTCCGCAGTTTCCTGGCGCGGTTCCGTGCCTCGCATTTCTGACATCGGACGGCGAAAGCTGTCGCAAAGGAGCCTTTTCATGACGCCTTACATCCGGCTCGCCGAATTGGGCCTGACACTGCCCGAGCCGCCGACGCCGATCGCCAACTTCGTCACCCATGCCGAAAGCGGACGGCTGATCTTCCTCTCCGGCCAAGGCCCGTTGCGCGCCGACGGCACGCTTTGCACCGGCAAGGTCGGCGAGGACGTCACGGTTGAAGAGGCCTATAAGCATGCCCGTCTCACCGGCCTGAACCTGCTCGCCGTCATGCACGCTGCGGCAGGCGACCTCGGCCGTATCGTGCGCGTCGTCAAGCTGCTTGGCTTCGTCAACGCGATCCCGACCTTCAGCGACCATCCGCAGGTGGTGAATGGCTGTTCCGATCTTTTCGCCGCTGTCTTTGATAGTATCGGCGGGCACGCCCGTTCGGCGATCGGTGTCGGCTCCCTGCCGGGCAACATCACCGTGGAAATCGAGGCGGTCGTCGAGATCGCCGCCTGAAATCTACCAATGGGACCTTTAGAGATGAAAACCTATTCCGCAAACGGCTCCAACACGACAATCCGCGAACGGCTCGGCCTTCGCCCGATCATCAATGTCTCCGGCACGATGACGGCGCTCGGCGCCTCGATCATCGTCCCGGAAGCGATCGCCGCCATGTCGGAGATCGCCTCGCAGTGGGTGGAGATGGACGATCTGCAGCGCGCTGCAAGCACGGTCATCGCGCGCCTCACCGGCGGCGAGGCCGGCTTCATCACCGCGTGCTGCGCCAGCGGCATCACCATGGCCATTGCCGGCACGATGACCGGCACCAACCTTCTGGCGATCGAGCGGCTGCCGGACGACACCGAGGGCCTCAAGTCCGAGGTCATCGTTCAACTCGGCCACATCGTCAATTACGGCGCGCCGATCGACCAGTCGATCCGGCTCGCCGGGGCAAGAACCGTACCGGCCGGTACGGTCAGCGTGACTCAGGATTATCATGTGCGCGAGGCGATCCGCGACCGCACCGCAGCAGGCCTCTATGTCGTTGCCCATCACACGGTGCAATACGGCATGCTCTCGCTCGAGGAGTTCTGCGAGATCTGCCACGCCAAGGGCGTCCCGGTGATCGTTGACGCCGCCTCCGAATACGATTTGCGCGGCTTTCTCGCGCGCGGCGCCGACATCGTCGTCTATAGCGGGCACAAATTCCTCTCGGGACCGACAAGCGGCATCGTCACCGGGCGCAAGGATCTGGTGCGCGCCGCCTATCTGCAGGTCCGTGGCGTTGCGCGGGCGATGAAGGTCGGCAAGGAAAGCATCGCCGGCACCATGGCCGCACTGGAGGCCTGGGAGCGGCGCGATCACGCCGGCATCCGCAAGCGGGAAGAAGCGGCGCTCGATCTGTGGAAGGGCGCATTGCAGGGCCTGCCGGGCATCGCCGCGCATGTCATTCCCGATCCGACCGGCAATCGGCTCGACCGCCTGCAGGTGTTCGTTACCGCTGAGAGCAGGTTCACCGCCGCCGGCCTTGCGTCGACGCTGGCGGCAGGCGTGCCTCCCATTATCGTGCGCAACCACGAGGTCGAGCGCGGGCATTTCTTCCTCGATCCGTGCAATCTCCATCCCGGCGAGGCGGAAATCGTCGCCGAACGCCTGCGGGCCGTGTTGAGCGTGGCCGAGCGTCCGGCGGATGCGATGAAGTCGGCCCGCAAGGATAGCGCCGGCGCCTTGCGCTGGCCGGATTAGGCGCCTCGTGCCAGAACGCTTGCGCAGAGGCAGCGCATCCTTGCCGTCGATCCCGAATTCCGCTAAGGCGCGCCTTTGCCGCCGGGAGCACAAGCTTGGACGATCACCGCGCCGACGTCGCCATCATCATGGGCAGCCAGTCCGACTGGGCGACGATGCGCCATGCCGCCGAAACGCTGGAGGCGCTGGGCATCCCGCACAAGCGGCTGATCGTCTCGGCTCATCGCACCCCCGACCGGCTCTATGACTTCGCCAAGGGCGCCAAGGCGGCCGGCTTTCGGGTGATCATCGCCGGAGCCGGCGGTGCGGCACACCTGCCCGGCATGACGGCGGCGATGACGCCGCTCCCGGTTTTTGGCGTGCCGGTGGAATCGAAGGCGCTTTCCGGGCAGGATTCGCTGTTCTCCATCGTGCAGATGCCGGCCGGCATTCCGGTCGGCACGCTGGCCATCGGCAAAGCGGGCGCCACCAATGCCGCCCTTCTGGCTGCGGCCGTGCTGGCGCTGACCGACGAAAAGCTCGCCGCCCGGCTCGATGCCTGGCGCGCCGCCCAGACCGCCAAGGTCGCCGCCGAGCCCACGGACACGCCATGAGCCTGGCCGCCGGATCGACCATCGGCATCATCGGTGGCGGCCAGCTCGGCCGCATGCTGGCGATGGCCGCGGCGCGCCTCGGCTACCGCACGGTCGTGCTGGAGCCGCAGCCGGATTGTCCGGCGGCACAGGTCGCCAACCGCCAGATCACTGCCGCTTATGACGACACGGCCGCGCTCGCCGAACTGGCTGCAGTCAGCGCCGTCGTCACCTACGAGTTCGAGAACGTTCCAGTCATGGCCGCCAGCGCGCTTGCCGTCACGGTGCCCGTCTACCCGCCGGCGCGCGCGCTGGAAGTAGCGCAGGACCGGGTGGCGGAGAAGAAATTCCTCAACGGCATCGGCATTCCCACCGCTAATTTCTGCCCCGTCGACAATGACGACGAATTGACGGCGGCGCTGAAAAAGTTCGACGGCAGCGGCATATTGAAGACGCGACGCATGGGCTATGACGGCAAGGGCCAGCGCGTGTTCCGCAATATGGAAACAGGGGGCTTTGCCGGCACCTGCGAGGCAATGGGCAACGTGCCGCTGGTCCTCGAATCCTTCGTCGCCTTCGAACGCGAGATTTCGGTGATCGCGGCGCGCGGCATGGACGGTTCGCTCGCCGCCTACGATCCGGCAGAAAACATCCACCGCAGCGGCATCCTGCACAGCTCGACCCTGCCGGCCAGGATAGGGTCCGAAACCGCCGCTGCAGCGCAGGCGGCGGCAGCAGAAATACTCGCCGCGCTCGACTATGTCGGCGTCATCGGCATCGAGTTCTTTGTCCTTGCCGACGGCGCGCTGCTGGCCAATGAGATCGCGCCGCGTGTTCACAATTCCGGCCACTGGACGGAAGCCGCCTGCCTCGTCTCGCAGTTCGAGCAGCACATTCGCGCCGTCGCCGGCCTGCCGTTGGGAAACCCCGGCCGCCATTTTGACTGCGTGATGGAAAACCTGATCGGCGACGATATCCTGCGCGTCCCGGCCCTGCTCGTGGAGCCCGATCTGATGCTGCATCTCTATGGCAAGGCCGAGGCACGTCCCGGCCGCAAGATGGGCCATTTTACGCGAATGAGCCGCCACCGTTGAGGCTATTGGACGGCGCCGCTCCAATGCCGTCGATAGGGCAGAAACTCAAACTCCGCCACATGCTTGGTTGACACGGGCAAGGCTCCTCGTTTATGAGCCACGCACAAGTTGAGAGGCGCGCTTTCCGAGCGCGCCTTAATAATTCGGCCCAAGCGGGCCCAGACCGACGGGCAAGACCATGAAGATCAAGAATTCGCTCAAGGCGCTCAAGGCGCGTCACCGCGACAACCAGCTGGTTCGCCGCAAGGGCCGCGTGTACATCATCAACAAGACCGCTCCGCGCTACAAGGCGCGCCAGGGCTGAGCCTTTTCGCGTTGAGGGCGCCTGCCTCCGCGCCTGCATGATGTACCGCATCGATCCAAAAATCGGAATCGATTTTCGGAAAGCACGATGCCAGGAATTCAAAATGCTGGAACGGCCTTTACGCGTCCAAAAGGACGCGTGGCGCTCTAATACCGGCCTGCCGGCCCTTTCACGCTAAATTCAGTTTGACGATCCGCTGTCCGGGGTTAGATTCCGGTCATGCGGATTCATTTTGCATTCTTCGCGGCGCTTTTTCTTTTCGGTGTCGCCCCGCTTCCGGCTCAAGCGGAAGACCCGGTCACCCCTCCGGTTGCCACGACCAGGGAGGAAAGGCTCGACCAGCTGTTTGTCGACCTGAAGCGCGAGCTCAATGAAAAAGCCGCCGAGCGCATCGCGGCGCGCATCTCGCACGAGTGGTCGCAATCCGGCAGCGCCTCGATCGACCTGATGATGCAATGGTCGCAAAAGGCGGCCGAAGACAAGAAGTTCGACGTGGCGCTCGACTTCCTCGACCAGGTGATGACGTTGCAACCGGCCTATGCCGAAGGCTGGAACCGGCGCGCCACCGTGCATTTCATGATGAATAACTTTGGGAAATCGATGGCGGACATCGACCGCACGCTGCAGCTCGAGCCGCGCCATTTCGGCGCGCTGTCCGGCCTGGCGCAGATCATGGCGGTAACCGGCCACAAGCAGTCGGCGCTGGAAGCCTGGCAGCGCGTGCTCAGCATCTATCCGATGATGCGCAGCGCCCAGGATCAGGTCGGCACGCTTTCGGAAGAACTTGCCGGCGAAGGGATCTGAATTCCCAGTTGGCGGACAATTCCACTTAAGTGAAAGCCTTTTTAGCTAGACTGTGAACTAATTTCGCTCCGGTCCGTACCTCTCTCCATGAACCCGATCTACGCCGCGCTCGCCTTCCTCCTGGCGCTTGTGTTCACCCTTGCAGGTGTCACCCGCGCCGGTTCATGGCTGATCGAGCGCCGCAATCCGCCGAGCGGCGACTTCGCGGATATAAACGGTGCCCGCATCCACTATGTTCACGTTCCGGCGCGGGAAAACGCCGAACTGCCGCCGATAGTCTTTATCCACGGCGCCAGCGCCAATCTCAGGGATCAGATGCTGCCGTTGAGGCCCTTGCTGGAAGGCCGTGCCGAGATGCTGTTCTTCGACCGCCCGGGTGCAGGCTGGTCGGCGCGCGGCCCCGGCAACAACGAGACCCCATCGGCGCAGGCCAGCACCATCGCAGCGCTGATGGACCATCTCGGCATCAGGAAAGCCATCATCGCCGGCCATTCCTTCGGCGGCTCGGTGACCACCGCCTTCGGCCGCGAGCATCCCGACAAGACGCTCGGCCTGGTGTTCATGGCGCCTGCCACCCATCCCTGGTCGGGCGGCGCGACCGCCTGGTACTACAATTTGACGACCATTCCGATCGTCGGCCGGCTTTTTTCCGAAACGCTGACCTATCCGTCGGGAACGCTGCAGATGAATGCCGCCACCGCCTGCGTCTTTGCCCCCAATAAGGTGCCGGACTTCTATGTCGCCGAGGTCGCGATCCCGCTGGTGCTTCGGCCGAACGCCTTTCGTGCCAACGCCACCGATGTCGCCGGGCTTTATCGCTACACGCTCGATGCCGCACCTCACTACCGCGATATCAAGGCGCCGACTGTGGTCATCTCGGGCGACCGCGACAAGGTGGTCTATGCAACGATCCATTCGGTCGGCCTCGTCCGCGATATCGCCGGGGCCGAACTGGTCTGGGTCCGCAATCTCGGCCACAAGCCGGACTGGATAGCACCCGATCTCGTTGTCGGCGCGATCGAAAAGGTCGCCGGCAGGGACGTGGACCTCCAGGCAATGGCGAAGGCCGTGGAAATCAGGATTGCCGGCGACACCTACGGTGCCGGCAAATGCGCCGACATCAAAGCCCCGGAAGCCGAACTCGCGCCAATTTAGAGCAACCGAAATCATTCGAAGCGACGGCCAAGCCTAGCGGCGGGCCTGCACGTCCGATCCGACATAGGCGATGCGCAGCATGTTGGTGGAGCCGGGCGTCCTCAACGGCACGCCGGCCGTGATGATGACCCGGTCGCCGGGCTTGCCGAACCCCTCGTCCAAAGCGATGCGGCAGGCGCGGTCGACCATGTCGTCTAGGTCGATGGCGTCGGGCGAGACGACGCAATGCGTGCCCCACAAAAGCGATAGCCGCCGCGCCGTGTTGACGATCGGCGACAGGGCGACGATCGGCACCTGCGGCCGCTCGCGCGCGGCGCGCAGGCCGGTCGTGCCGGACGCCGTATAGCTGATGATCGCCGACAGTTTCAGCGTCTCGGCGATTTCGCGGGCGGCAAGCGAAATGGCGTCGGCGCCGGTCGCTTCCGGCTCCGAGCGCTGCGCATTGATGATGCCGGCATAGGTCGGGTCGGTTTCGACCTTGCTGGCGATGCGGTTCATCATCGCCACCGCCTCGACCGGGTAGGCGCCGGCCGCGGATTCGGCCGAGAGCATGATGGCGTCGGCGCCTTCGAACACGGCGATCGAGACGTCCGACACCTCGGCGCGGGTCGGCACCGGCGCGGTGATCATCGATTCCAGCATCTGCGTGGCGATCACCACTGGCTTGCCGGCGCGGCGCGCGGCGCGGGTGATCTGCTTCTGGATGCCGGGCACGGCTTCGAGCGGCATTTCGACGCCGAGATCGCCGCGGGCAACCATCAGTGCGTCCGAAAGTTCGATGATCTCGGCCAGCCTGGCGACGGCTTGCGGCTTTTCGATCTTGGCCATGATCAGCGCCCGGCCGCGCGCGATCTTGCGCGCTTCCGCCAGATCCTCCGGCCGCTGCACGAACGACAGCGCCACCCAGTCGACGCCGGTGGCCAGCACAGCATCGAGATCGCTGCGGTCCTTTTCGGTCAGCGCGCCGACCGGCAGGTCGGTGTCGGGCAGGCTGACGCCCTTCTTGTCGGAGATGCTGGTGCCGGCGACGACGGTGCAGACGATCGCCTGTCCGTCGCTCTCCACCGCCTTCAGCTCGAGCTTGCCGTCGTCGATCAAAAGACGGTGACCGGCCTCGACCGATCTCAGGATTTCCGGATGGGGCAGATAGACCCTGGTCGAGTTGCCGGGCTCGGGATTGTCGTCGAGCGTGAAGGTCTGGCCGAGTGTCAGCGTCTCCTTGCCGTTGGCAAACTTGCCGACCCGAAGCTTGGGTCCCTGCAGGTCGGCGAGAATGCCGATCGGCCGGCCGACCGCTTTCTCGACGGTGCGGATGCGACCGACAAGTGTGCGCATCAATTCATGATCGGTGTGGCTCATATTGATGCGAAACACGTCGGCGCCGGCTTCGAAAAGCTTCTTCAGCATGTCCTCGGAGGAGGAGGCCGGACCGATGGTGGCGAGTATCTTGACCTTGCGGCTGCGTCTCATTGACTGTTTGTTCCCGGGGCGGCTGGAACGCCCCCCGTTGCGGGGTCATCGGTCAGCTGGACCATCCAGCTTGCCTGCTCGCCCGTGTCATATTCCTGGAATCCGGCGCGCTGGAAGCCCCGGGCGACGCAATCGCTAACGCCGGCGATCTTGAACTCTTTTTCGGCCACGCACATGTTGATCGGACCATCCCAGCGCCCGCCGCGCTCGGCGTCTTCTGCATAAAGATAGTAAAATCTTGATGACAGCGGCCCTTCGATCAGCGTCTTGCAGCTCGATCCCTCGATGTGCCACCAGCCTTCGGTGATCCAGCCGGCCTTGGCGCGATAGCCGATGCCGACGCCTACCAGGTTCTGCGTGGCGTTGCAGACACGGAAATCGGCGCGCGCCGGCGAGGCAGCAACCATCGCGGCGAGGCCCACAGCGAAGGTCAGGAACGGCATGGCGAAGGCATGGCGCACACGCGGCCTGCCGGCGGAACCCATCCTGAAACCTCTCAAGAACCACATTTGCATCTCTCAACGCCCCTTTTCGGAAAAGTCCGGGCGCATGTCAACGCGCCCTTCTGCTCAATTCCAATCGATTTAGAAAGGCCTCTAGCGCACGGTCAGTCGCCTTCTGCCAGATTTCCGCAGAAACCGTGGCCAAACGACGGCATTGCGTAATCGTCCCCTTCGTGGAAAGACGATACCATCCTCCCCCGAAGCCAGCGAACAGACCATTTCCCGCCGATGACCCGATCCACAGTTTTCGCGCCTTTCGACGTCGTCGAAGGCGATCGCAAGCGAGGCATCGTGCTCCTGGCCGATCACGCCCGTCGCGACCTGCCGGAAGAGTATGGCAGCCTCGGCCTGCCGGCGGCGGAATTCGACCGCCATATCGCCTACGACATCGGTGTCGAAACGGTGACGCGCGAACTGGCCGCTTTGCTCGGCGTGCCGGCGGTACTCGCCAATTTTTCGCGACTTCTGATCGATCCCAATCGCGGCGAAGACGATCCGACACTGATCCGCCAACTCTATGACGGCACCGTCATTTCGGGAAATTATCCACTTACCTTGAAAGAACGTGAAATGCGGCTCGACCGCTTCTATCGACCCTATCACGATGCGGTCGGCGCCATGATCGCCTCGGTGGCGCAGGCTTGCGCAAGCGCTCCCTTTATCCTTTCGGTGCATTCCTTCACCCCGTTCATGCAGGGGTTCGTGCGCCCTTGGCATGTTGGCATCTTGTGGGATCGCGACGACCGGGTGGCGCGACCGCTGATCGACATGCTTGCGAAGGACAAAAGCCTTATCGTCGGCGACAACGAGCCCTATGACGGCGCGCTGCGCGGCGACACCATGTTCAGGCATGCCATCGTCAACGGCTTCGCCCATGCGCTGATCGAAATCCGCCAGGACCTGATCGCCGATCGGCAGGATGCGATCGCCTGGGCCGAACGGCTGGCGCCGATCGTTGACGCGATCAACCGCCGTCCCGATATACATCAGGTCAGACGATTCGGCTCGCGCACCGGGCCGCTCTAAGGAGGCCCAAGGAGGCCAAGAACACATGACCGAACTCAGCGACGAGCAGAAACGCGATTTCGAAGCCGCCGCCTTCCGCCGGCTGGTCGCGCATCTGCGCGAACGCACGGACGTACAGAACATCGACCTGATGAACCTCGCCGGCTTCTGCCGCAATTGCCTCTCCAACTGGTATCGCGACGCCGCGGAGGCCGAGGGTGTCGACCTCAGCAAGGACCAGTCGCGCGAGATCATCTACGGCATGCCCTATGCCGAATGGCAGGCGCTCAACCAGACCGACGCCTCCGATGCCAAGAAGGCCGAGTTCGAGGCAAGACGCCCCAGGGATCACTGAGTCTGCCCCAGGAGAGGTGTCTCCGCTAATCTCCAGCGTGGGCAATCCGCCGCGAACGGGACGGCCCTATTTCCTTGTTTGGCCCAAGCACTTTTCAAGAACGAGCGCTTGACTGGGAATTGAATCGATCTAATTTGCCGCGCGAAACTATTTTTCGCATCGGATTCTACACGATGGACACGCTAAACCGCATGCAGGCCGCCATTCGTGGACGATGGGCGGTGGCGGCCATCTTCCTGGCCAATGGCTTTCTGACCGGCGCCTGGGCGCCGCAGATCCCGGTGGTGCTGACCCGGCTGGATATCAGCAAGTTCACGCTTGGCCTGCTGATCCTGCTGTTCGGCGCCGGCGCGGTCACAGCGATGACCTGGTGCGGCCACCTGATCTCCAGGCATGGGTCGCGCACCGTGCTGAGTTGGTTCGGCCTCATCGGCAGCTTCGGGCTGCTGGTTGTGGCGCTGGCTCCAAACGTGCCGCTAGCGGCCATCGCCATGTTCATCTTTGGCGGTTCGATCGGCGGCATGGATGTCGCCATGAACGCCAATGCGGTCACGGTGGAACGGCGCTTGTCCCGGGCCATCATGTCGTCCTCGCACGGCTTCTGGAGCCTTGGCGGTTTCGCCGGCGGCGCTCTCGGTGGCCTCGCCATCCAGAATTACGGTCATCTCGCCCATGCGACGGTGGTGACGGCGCTCGCTTTCGCCGTGATTGCAGTGGCAGTCCGCTACCTGATCGCGGAGGACAAGCCAGTCCAAGCATCCTCGGGGGTAATCGGGCATCGCAAGTTCGCGCTGCCTGGAAATCCGCTGGTCTATCTGGTCGGGCTGATGGCGCTGATGACGATGATCTCCGAGGGTGCGGTGCTCGACTGGGCAGCGCTTTACCTGCAACAGGAACTCGGCACCGACCTCGCCGTAGCTGGTTTGGCCTACGCCGCTTTTTCCGGCGTCATGGCAGTCATGCGCTTCGTTGGCGACGGCGTCCGCAACCGTTTCGGCGCCGTGACGACATTGCGCGTTTCGGCGCTTGTCGCCGCTGCCGGCATGCTGGTGGCGGGTCTGGCGCCCTCGCCCTGGCTCGCCATCTCAGCTTTTGCCTTTTGCGGCTTCGGCATCGCCAATATGGTGCCGATCCTGTTTTCGGCCGGCGGCAACCAGGAAGGCATGTCGTCCGGCACCGGCATGAGCGTCGTCACCACAATGGGCTATTCCGGCATTCTGGTGGCGCCGTCGGCAATCGGCTTCATCGCCGAGCATTCAAGCTTCGGTCCGATCTTTGTCGCTTTGTCGGGACTGCTGGTCGTCGTATTCTTGATGGCCGGGCTCGCTCACCGCGCCGAATTCGCGCCTGACGCGGCCCCGGCCGAATAGCGCTTCAACTCCTCATAGAGGAAATCCGCGACACGGCGGATGCGCACGCTGGTGCGTACGTCGCGGTGCATGGCCAGCCATACCGGCAGCGTCGGCAGCCCGAGGCCCGGCAGCACTGTCTCCACCAGCGGATCGCGGTCGGCCAGCGGCTCCTGGCCAAAGCCGATGCCGTTTCCCGCCCGCACCGCCTCCCACAGCACGATTTGGTTGTCGGTCCTGAAGCGGAAGGCATTGCGGGTGAGCAGGACACCGAATTGGGCAAAGCCGCGAATGATCTCATCGCTGCGGTCGAAGCCGATCAGGTCGTGGCCGGCAAGATCGCCGGGTTCGCGCGGACGGCCACGCCGGTCGAGATAGGATTTTGCCGCGCAGGCGCGGAGCGGAATGTCTGCCACCTTGCGCGCCACCACCTCGTTCTGGGCCGGCTTGACCATGCGGATAGCGATGTCGGCATCGCGGCGCAAAAGATTCTCGACCTGGTTCGACGCGACGATCTCGACCTCGATGCCGGGCTCCTCCGCACCCAGCCGCGCCGTCATCTCTGGCAGGACATAGGCCGCCACCACCTCGCTGGCGGCAATGCGCACCGTGCCCTCGATCGCCTCGACCGATCCCAGCGCCAATAGCGAAAAGGCGCTTGCCTGCTCGCTCACCGCCCGGCCGCGTTCGTAGAGCGTGCTGCCGGCTTCCGTCAGCGCGTAGCCGCGCCGCCCGCGCCGGAACAGGGTGACGCCGAGCGCCTGCTCCAGCTCGGCGATATGGCGGCCGAGCGTCGGCTGGCTTGCAGCCAGCTTGCGCGCGGCAGCGGACAGGCTGCCGGTTTCCGCCACGGTGACGAAACTCTTGATCAGATTCCAGTCGATTTCCATTCAAAACTGAATATCATGTTGCCAGATTCAGTCAATTTCCATTCGTTTGCGGGCGGATCATATTGTGACCGTAACGCAAACACGGAAACCAAACATGACCACGATCGCAATTCTGGGAACCAATGGCCGGCTCGGCCGCGTGGTTGCCAAGGCCTTCATCGACGCCGGCTATGATGTCCGCGCCATCACCCGCAGCGGCAAGATAACGGCAGAACTCATCGGCTCGGCGGCCGTCACCGGCGACGGGCTCGATCGCGAAGCGCTTATCCGCGCCACCGAAGGCGTCGACATCATCTTCAACGGCCTCAACCCGATCTATACCGACTGGGGCAAGTGCCTGCCGATGGCCGAGAACGTCATGGCCGCGTGCCGGGCGAACCACGCATTGCACCTCGCTCCCGGCAGCGTTTACAACTACGGCTCGCCGATGCCGACGGTCATCACCGAAGACACGCCATTCCACCCGACGACGGAAAAGGGCCGCATCCGCGTCGCCATGGAAGACCTCTTCCGCCGCGAGGCCGAAGCAGGCCGAGTGCGCACCATTCTGCTGCGAGCCGGCGATTTCTTCGGCGGCACCGGCACCGGATCGTGGTTCGATCTGATGGTCGCCGCCAAGATGGAGAAGGGCGTCTATACCGCCCCCGGGCCGGCCGATCTCCTGCATGAATGGGCCTATCTGCCTGATATGGCCAAGGCTTTCGTCGGACTGACTGAGAATCTCGACAAGCTCGGCGCCTACGAGGCGCTGAACTTTCCCGGCCACGCCGTTACCGACCTGGAGATCAAGGCCGCCGCGGAGCAGGCGCTCGGGCGCACGTTGAAACTGACGTCGATGCCGTGGTGGGTGTTGCGCGTCGGCAGTCCGTTCGTGGCGATGTGGCGCGAGCTCGTCTCGATGTCCTATCTCCGCTTCGAGCCACACCAGTTGGTCTCGGCAAGACTGGAAGGCATCCTCGGCACGATCCCGCATACGCCGCTGGATAGGGCGGTGGCAGCGGCTCTCGATGATATCGGTGTCGCCACGATTGATGGCGTTTCGAAAGCTGCCTGAAAACGTGCGTTTCGAACCGAAGGCTCGGAAAAGACCAGGCGCAAAATCAAATGCTACAGCGCTGTGAGTCCAACAGGACGCGCAGCGCTGTAGCATTCGTGCACACCAACTCCGGGTCAAATCCTGCCCATCAGCAGCAGCACCAGCAGCACGATCAGGATGACGCCGACGATGCCGGAGGGACCATAACCCCAGGAACGCGAATGAGGCCATGCCGGCACCGCGCCGATCAGAATGAGGATCAGAATGATGATGAGAATGGTGCTGAGCGTCATGAGAAACTCCCCGCTTTGAGGCATTCCATGACAGGACAATGCAAAAGGCCGCTGGGTTGTTCCCGGCGGCCTTTTCTACCTGGGCTGAAGAGAGCGACCTATTCGGCGGCCTTCGGGAAGTCGATCGCCGGTTCGTCGAGCAAGCCCGGCCTTGCGGAGGTCTCCATAGTCGCGTCGGCTGGCGTTCCGCGCCGGAACACCCGACGGAAGAATGCATAGAAGCGGCTGTTCTTGCTGCGCGTGAACACCATCAGCATCGACGGTGTCACCACCAGCGTCAGCAAGGTGGCGAAGGACAGGCCGAAGACGATTGCCGAGGACAGTGAAATCCACCATTGCGTCGACGGCGCGTTGATCGTCGTCTCGTGATGGAAGATTTCGAGACCGAGGCCGAAAGCGATCGGCAGCACGCCGAGGATCGCCGACACCGCCGTCAGCACCACCGGGCGGGCACGTTCGCGGCAAGTCTGCAG